>NZ_BAAGZM010000101.1:0-10434 GCF_054778495.1 Hymenobacter agri | reverse complement strand
GGCGGCCATCGAGGCCGGCCGGCCGGCGCGCATCCTGCACCGCCTCACCCAGCCCGCCGACCACCCGGTAAGCCTCTTCCACCCGGAAGGCGCTTATTTGAAGGGGCTGGTGCTGGCGGTGGAGTAAGCCTTTTTGGATACTTGCAGCGGCGCTCCGAGGCAGACAGCAAACGTCGGCCGCGGAGCGCCGCTTTATTTTTGGCAGTTTCGGCAAAACCTCTCCCCCCGCTGTGGCGGTTAGCAGTCCAGTGTTCAAGAAAAAGAAAATCAACATTGCACCCTCACGCCAGCCCGTGGCCATTATTGGCGCGGGGGTGGCGGGGCTGGCCACGGCGGCGCGGCTGGCGGTGGCCGGGCACCCGGTTACGGTGTTCGAGGCCGGGCCTTCGTTTGGGGGCAAGATGCACCAGTTCACGCTGCCGGGCGGGTACCGGTTCGATGCCGGGCCGTCGCTGTTCACGCTGCCGCAGCTGGTGGATGACATTTTCCGGCTGGCCCACCGCGAGCCCGCCGACTACTTCCGCTACGAGCGGCTCGACCCCATTACCCGCTACTTTTTTGCCGATGGCACCCGCCTCACGGCCTGGGCCGACGCGGCGAAATTCGCGGGCGAGGTGGAGGAAAAGCTCGGCACGCCGGCGGATGAAGTGACGCAGTTTTTGGCCCGGGCCGGGAAGGCCTACGATGCCACGGCGGGCACGTTTCTGCACAAGTCGCTGCACAAGGCGGGCACCTACTTCAGCCCCGAAACGCTGAAGGCGGTGGCTGCGCTGCCGCAGCTGGGCCTGCTGGGCACCATGCATCAGCGCCACGCCAGCGCCTTCGGCCGCGACCCGCGGCTGGTGCAGCTCTTCGACCGCTACGCCACCTACAATGGCTCCGACCCCTACCAGGCGCCCGCCACGCTGAGCATGATTCCGCACCTGGAGCACGGCATCGGGGCATTTTATCCCGAGGGCGGCATCTACGCCATTGCCGAGAGCCTGCACCGGCTGGCGACGGAATTCGGGGCGAAGTTTCGGTACAACGAGGCGGTGGAGGAAATCATCGTGGCCGACGGGCGCGTGACGGGCTTGCGCACGGCCCAGGACGTGTACGACTTCGGCCAGGTGGTGAGCAACATGGACGTGGTGCCCACCTACCGCCGTCTGCTGCCCCGCGAGCCCGCCCCCGAGCGCACGCTGGCCCAGCCCCGCTCCTCCTCGGCCCTGATTTTTTACTGGGGCATCGCCCGCGAGTTTCCGGAGCTGGGGCTGCACAACATCTTCTTCTCGCAGGATTACAAGGCTGAGTTCGATGCGATTTTTCAGCAAAAAACCGTAGCCGACGACGTGACGGTTTACGTGAACATCACCTCCAAAAAGACGCCCACCGACGCCCCGGCCGGCCACGAAAACTGGTTTGTGATGGTGAACGTGCCCCACGACCAGGGCCAGGACTGGGATGCCCTCACCCGGCAAACCCGCGCCGCCGTGCTGCGTAAGCTGCGCCAGGCGCTGGGCACCGACGTGGAGCCGCTCATCGCCGCCGAAAAAGTATGGACGCCGCCGGGCATCGCCGCCGACACTTCGTCGTTTGGCGGGGCGCTCTACGGCAGCTCCAGCAACAACGCGCTGGCGGCTTTTCTGCGGCACCCGAATTTTTCGGGGCGGCTCGAAGGGCTGTACTTTTGCGGCGGCTCGGTGCACCCGGGCGGCGGCATTCCCCTGTGCCTGCTGTCGGCCAAAATCGTTTCGTCTCTTATCAATGAGCAATAAGTAATGAGCAGTGAACAATTGACTGAGTAGCCGCTGGCATTTCTCAATTGCTCATTGTTCATTGCACATTGCTCATTCCAACCTTATGCCTGATTACACCGAGCCGCTCCCGGCTGCGACTACCCGCCGGCTGCGCATCGCGCAAGGGCTGGTGCTGCTGTTCCACCTCACGGGCTTTGTGGGGCTGGCTTTTTCTGAGGACCCAAGCTTTTACCTGCGGTTTACGCCGCTCACGCTCGGGCTCACGGCGCTGCTGCTGCTGTGGTTTCAGGAAGGGCGCGATGCCAGCTTCTGGGGCTTTTGCCTCACGGTGGTGCTGCTGGGCTTCGGGGCCGAGTTTGTGGGCGTGAACACGGGCAAGGTCTTCGGGCACTACACGTACGGCGACACGCTGGGCTTCAAGCTGTTCGACCAGCAGCCCTTCAGCGGCGTGCCGCCCATGATTGGGCTAAACTGGCTGGTGCTCACCTACGTGTGCGGCATGCTGGTGCGCTACCTGCCGTTGGGCGAGCTGGCCCGCATTCTGCTGGCGGCCGGGCTCATGGTGGGTTTCGATGCCTGCCTGGAGCCGGTGGCGGGGCGGTACGACTTCTGGCACTGGACGGCAGGCGTGATTCCGTTTCAAAATTTTCGCGACTGGTTCATCTTCGCCTGCATTTTGCAGATGCTTTTTAATCGCACCACGTTTGCCAAGCATAACGCACTGGTACCGTTGGTATATCTGACGCAATTACTGTTCTTCTTTCTATTGGGGGCGTTGAAATAAAGCAGGTGGCGGATGAACTAGCCGGGCACCGAAGTTGTCTGGCAGCCGCGCCGGTAGCGCAATTGCTGCCTTTATTTGCTGCTATGCCCACTTCTACGCTCTCGACAATTTCGCTGGAGGCCGCCATGCCGGTCTTCTACCAACTGGGCCTGGCCGGGGCACCTGATGCCCGGTTGGCAACAGCTTTGGGCACCACTCCAGATGCGCTGTTGGCGCAGTTTCCGAGCCGCGAGCTATTGGTGCACCACACGATGCTGGCCGACTTGGAGCGGCAAAAGCGCGAGCACGTCGAACTATATGCCCAGTTTCCGACGGCTGTGGAGCGCCTCTACGGCCTGCTCGACTTGGGCCTGCGCGACCTCAGCAAAATGCCGGATACGTTCTACAGCGAGTTGCAGGCCGGCTTCCCGGAGTCGTGGGACGCAGTGATGGACCATCTCACCACCTACTCGGCCCCGCAGCTACAACAGCTGCTCAACGACGGCATTCGGGCCAAGCTGTTTCGGTCCGACATCAACATTCAGCTCGTGACCAAGATTATTCTGGAGCAACTGAACATGATGCTGAACCCGCTGGTGTTTCCGCCCGACCGCTACAACATGCGCGAGGTGTTCCGCAGCATTTTCCTGTACTACATTCGCGGCATCTGCACCGATGAAGGCGCGCGGATTGCGGCCGAGCATTTTGCCCGGCTGTAGGCAGCCCCGACCGCGCCGTCGGGGGTAACTCTCTGTTCGGATGCGTGTAACCACATGGCGCGGCTGGCTGCTGCCGGCCGCCGCGGGCCTGCTATTGGCGGCCTGCCAGGGCAAAAAATCGTCGTCGGCCGAAGGCTCGAGGACCGTTATTAAAAACGAAAGCGCCACTGCCGACACGGCCAGCGTAACCGCTCCCAACGACGGCATTACGCCCGCGCTCATGGCCCGGCATATCAAGGCGCTGGCGTCGGACGAATTCCAGGGCCGGCGGCCGTTTACGGCGGGCGAGGAAAAGGCCACGGCTTACCTAGCTTCGGAGTTTAAGAAGCTGGGGCTGAAGCCGGGGCCGACGGGCTCTTACTTCCAGGCGGTGCCGCTGGTGGAAATTGTGGGCACACCCGATTCGGTAGCAACCATTGCGGGCAACGGCAAGACGCTGCCGCTGAAGTATCGGCAGGACTTTATGTTCCTGAGCGAGCACGAACAGCCGCTGATTGAGGTGAAGAACTCGCCGCTGGTGTTTGCCGGCTACGGCGTGACGGCTCCCGAATACGGCTGGGATGACTACGCCGGCCTCGACGTGAAGGGCAAAACCGTGGTGGTGCTCATCAACGACCCCGGCAACGCGGGCAACGACACCACCATGTTCAAAGGCAACGCCATGACCTACTATGGCCGCTGGAGCTACAAGTACGAGGAGGCCGCTCGCCACGGTGCCACGGGCCTGCTCATCATCCACGACACCAAGCCCGCCTCCTACCCCTGGACGGTGGTGCAGAGCAGCAACGGCGGCGCCAAGCTGCGCCCCCAAACCGCCGACAAAGGCGCCAGCAAAGTGGCCCTCGAAGGCTGGATAGCGCTGGATGCGGCCAAGCGCCTGTTCACGGCCGCCGGCCAGAACTACGACGAAGCCTACGCCGCCGCCAACAAAAAAGGCTTTAAGGGGAAAGCACTGGGGCTGAATCTGACCACGACCATCCACAACAAAATCACCCGCAAAACCTCGAAAAACGTGGTGGCGGTGCTGCCCGGCACCACGCGGCCGCAGGAGTACATCATCTACACCGCGCATTGGGACCACCTGGGCATCGGCAAGCCGGTGGCGGGCGACTCGATTTACAACGGTGCGCTCGACAACGCCAGCGGCTGCGCTGGCCTGCTGGCCATTGCCACGGCCTTCCAGCAAGCCCGGGAGAAGCCGCAGCGCAGCATCGTGTTTCTGGCTGTGACGGGCGAGGAGCAGGGCCTGCTGGGCTCGGGCTACTACGCGGCGCACCCGCTGTTCCCGCTGCGCAACACGGTGGCCGATTTGAACATGGACGAGTTGTTCGGCTTCGGCCCGATGCGCGACCTGACGGTGGTGGGCTACGGGCAGTCGGACCTGGACGACTATGCCCGCGCCGCCGCCCGGGAGCAGAACCGCTACGTGCTGCCCGACCAGCACCCCGAAACCGGCTACTTCTACCGCTCCGACCATTTCAGCTTCGCCAAAGTGGGCGTGCCCGCCCTCTACGCCCGCGGCCTGTTCGAGAGCCGCCTGCACGGCAAGGCCTACGCCGAGGCCCAGCGCGTGGGCTTCGACGAGAAAAACTACCACCAGCCAAGCGACCAGTACGACCCCACCTGGGACCTGCGCGGTGCCGCCCAGGATGCCCGCCTGCTATTCCGCGTAGGCCAGCGCCTAGCCGGCGAAACCACGTTCCCGAAGTGGAAGAATGGCTCGGAGTTCAAGGCCGCGCGGGAAAAGAGCTTAGCTGGTAAGTAATATCGGCTGTCATGCTGAACGCAGTGAAGCACCTTATCACGTTCGAACGACTTGTTCTAGCGTGATAAGGTGCTTCACTGCGTTCAGCATGACAGTCACTACTTCAGCACTTGTAGCGGCTGCTTCACATCTATCTGCCCCTGCTGCTCCAGCAGCTTGGCGGCGGCGGTGAGCTGGGCCGGGTCGTGCACGTTCACGAGGACGAGCGGGCCGTTGGGGCCGGTGATGGTGAGCAGAAAGGCTTTCTCCGGCCGCAGGCGCTGCTTGCGCAGGGCCGGCAGGTTTTCGCGCAGATACCGGAGCGTGGCTTTGTGGTCGCGGGTGACGAGGATGACGGGCAGCACCTCGCCGCTCCGGGCCCGCTCCAGGGCTTTGGCGGAGTTGAGGATGGGCGTGGTGGAGTAGGTGAAATTGCTGCGGAACCGGTCGCGGAACGGCTGCACGGTGGCCTGGAAATCGTCGGCATCGGTCCAGTAGAGCACGTTGCGGAAGAGGTTGACATAGCTGGTGGCGGCCTGCGGAAAGGTGCGGTCGAACAGGGCCACGGCCTCGTGCACGAACAGGCTGTCGATGGTGCGGCCGCGCTCCACGTAGCTCGTCATTAGCGGGTAGAGGGCGTGGGCGTATCGGTCGATGTAGTCGTCGTAGTACCACTCCCCGGGTTCGGGGCGGCCTTTTTGCTGGGCGTAAATCCACTCGCCGGCCACGGTGGCCAGGGCCTCCTCCATCAGGTTGTAGGCGTAGCGATGGTTGGGCGAGGGGTGGCGCAGGTACCAGCCTTCGAGCTGCTGCTGCAAGCCCAGGCGCTGCTGGGCCGAGAGCGTGTGGCTCATCTCATGAAACACCACGGCCGAGCCATCCACGAAGGAGCGCGACTGGGGGTGGCAATCGAGTAGCACCAGGTTGCCCATGGCCGTGGCGTGGTTGGTAAAAATCAGGCCATTAAAACCCTGCTTCACATCGAGCTGCGGCGTGAGCAGAATGCGGTAGGGCAGGTTATCGGGCCACACGCTGCCGTAGAAGGTGCGCAGCTGGCCGAACTTCGGCATCAGCTGGCTTTGGGCAAGGAAGTCGGCATAGGCGGTGCGCAGGCGGCCCAGCTCGGCGGCGTGGGGCTGCCAGGCCAGCGTATCGAAGGCGGGCGTGAAATAGCGGTACACGCTGTCGAGGCTGGTCAGCGTCTCGTTGGGCAGCAGGCCGGCCGTGCGGCGCAGCAGGTCGGGCAGGTCGTGGGCGTCGGCGCTGGCAGCTAGGTAGGTGGGCTGAATGGAACCCACGCTGCCCAGCCGGCCGGCCGGGTAGCCATCACGGTCGAAGCCGGGGTCGAGGTTGAGACTGTGGTAGCGGCGCAGCCAGCGCCGGGCCACCGGGGTGTTGAAGCGGCTGGCCTCAAACGCCTTCCGGCTACCCCGATACGTGTTGCTGCCGCCGGCCAGGGTTTCCACGAAGCGCACCAGCGCGTGGGTGCGGCTCACTTCCACCGTCACGGCCGGGCCGGGGCTGGCCGGGGTGGCCACCTGCGCCCGCAGCGAAAGGGAGAAAAGCCAAAACCCGAGGAATAACAGCTGCTTCATGCCGCTAAAAGTAGCGCCGGAAGCAGAAGCCAGGCAGACATGGCCAATTGCTGATGCGCGTCGCAAACGGAGCCGGTAGCCGCCCAGCACTTATGTACCGGAAATATACCCATCGTCGCATTCGCCTTCCAGTTATGTACCCCGCATGTACTTGTTGCCACTAGCAAAACGAGCCTATGTACTTGTCATAAACTTATCGAATCGACGCACATTCAATATCATATTAATAACCAGCCTAATAAACACAGCCGCGCCGTCCAGGCCAGCGTCCGTATCCAGTTGGTGCGCGTGAGGCCGTCGATGGCAATGTAGTCGAACCCGTGTTCGAGGCGGTTATGGAAGGGCACCGAGATGAAGAACGTGGCGGCCCACACCAGCGCCACCAGCCCCAGGCTCCACCAGCCGGCGCCGGCAGGCAGGGTGGCGCGGCCGACCCAGGCCAGCCACGCGGCCAGGGCCAATTCCAGCACCATCGGGGCCATCACCACGTAGCTCATGCGGCGGGTGTGGGCGCGGTGGAAGGCCGGCCACGCCTCCTTCGGCACCAACCCGAAGCTGGGGTAGTGCACCACCTGCACCGTCCAGATGAGGCCGGTGAGGTAGGCGGCCGCGGCGAAATTGAGTAGGAGCAGCAGGTGGAGCGTCATGAATGAAAAAATATTTTCGGCCGAAACATAGCGGTTTTTGCGTGCTTGCGCGCCACGCAAACGTTCCCGTAAAGAAACGGGCCGCATTGGGCCGGCAGGGCATTATTTCCGTACCCAGTGGCTGGTGCGTAGGTTCGCACCGCACCTTTTGCCCGCTCTTATGTCCGTAAGCACCGAAAGCCTGACCCAATTGTTCCCGCCCGACGCGGCGGCGATTCCCGAAGCCTGGCAGCTGGCCGAGCCGCTGCACCAGCGCCAGTACCTGCTCGATGGCGAGCTGCGCGAATGGGCCGGCCCCACCCAGGAAGTCATCTCGCCCATGTTCGAGCGCCGGCCCGATGGCTCGCTCGCGCCCCGCGTCATCGGCTCTTACCCGCTGTTCGACGAGGCCGAAGCCCTCAAGGCCCTCGATGCCGCCGTGCAGGCCTACAACCACGGTCGCGGCGAGTGGCCCATGATGAGCGTGGCCGAGCGCATTGCCGCCGTGGAGAAATTCACCCGCCTGATTGTGGCCCGCAAAGCCGAAATCGTGAAGCTGCTGCTTTGGGAAATCGGCAAGTCGGCCGCCGACTCCAACAAGGAGTTCGACCGCACCATCGACTACATCCGCAACACCATCGATGCCCTCAAGGATATCGACCGCGACTCGTCGCGCTTCACCATTGAGGAAGGCATCATCGGCCAGATTCGGCGCTCGCCGCTGGGCGTGGTGCTGTGCATGGGCCCCTTCAACTACCCGCTGAACGAGACGTTCTGCATGCTCATCCCAGCCCTCATCATGGGCAACACCGTGCTGTTCAAACCCCCGAAGCACGGCACCCTGTTGCACTTCCCGCTGCTGGCCGCCTTCGCCGAAGCATTCCCCAAGGGCGTGGTGAACACCGTGTACGGCCGCGGCAATACCGTGGTGCCGGCCCTCATGGCCTCGGGCAAGATTGACGCGCTGGGCCTCATCGGCAGCAGCCGGGTGGCCGACTCGCTCAAGAAAATGCACCCCAAAAGCAACCGCCTGCGCGCCATCCTGGGCCTCGACGCCAAGAACGCGGCCATCATCATGCCCGACGCCGACCTCACGGTGGCGGTGCAGGAGTCGCTGCTCGGCGCACTCAGCTTCAACGGGCAGCGCTGCACGGCACTCAAAATCTTCCTGGTGCATGAGAGCGTGGCCGATGAATTCGTGCGCCTGCTCGCCATCGAAATCAATAAGCTGAAGCCCGGCATGCCCTGGGACGCGGGCGTGAATATCACCCCCCTGCCCGAGCCCCAGAAACCCGCCTACCTGGCCGGAATCATCGCCGATGCCGAAGCCCACGGCGCCCGCGTGATGAACGAAGGCGGCGGCACGGCGGCCGGCCCGCTGGTGTACCCGGCCCTGCTCTACCCGGTGCAGGCCGGCATGAAAGTGTGGCGCGAGGAGCAGTTCGGCCCGGTGGTGCCGGTGGCCCACTTCGCCCAGACCGAGGAAGCTATTCAGTACCTCATCGACTCCGACCACGGCCAGCAGGTGAGCATTTTCGGCTCCGAATCGCAGGAAGTGGCCGACCTCATCGACCAGCTCGTGAACCAGGTCAGCCGCGTCAACCTCAACGCCCAGTGCCAGCGCGGCCCCGACACCTTCCCCTTCACCGGCCGCAAAGACTCGGCCGAGGGCACCCTCTCGGTGAACGACGCGCTGCGCTCATTCAGCATCCGCACGGTAGTGGCCACCAAGATGACCGACGCCAACAAGCACCTGCTGAATGAAATTGTGGACGGGCAGGAAAGCAGCTTCCTGAGCACGCGGTTTATTCTGTAAACACTCTGCCAGCCTTTTGAGAACGTCATGCTAAGTTTGTCGAAGCATCTCTACAGCAATAGTAAAATCAATTACTTACGCGGTAGAGATGCTTCGACAAGCTCAGCATGACGTTCTTTTTATTCCGTTCTGCCCATCCTACTCCCCCTCCGCCGCAGCCAGCTCGGGCGCGGCTACCGGCACGTTCTGGTCCTGCGGCAGCGTCACGATGAACTCGGTGAAGGCCCCGACTTCGGAACGGGCCGTGAGGGTGCCGCCGTAGCCCTTGGTCACGATGTCGTAGGTAAGCCAGAGGCCCAGGCCGGTGCCCTCGCCGGGCGGCTTGGTGGTGAAAAAGGGGTCAAAAATCCTATCGATTACGCCGGGCGGGATGCCGGGGCCGTTGTCGCGCACGTGCAGCTCCACCGCGTTGCTGATGCGGCGGGTGCGCACCCGCACCGAGGGCACGTAGTCGTCGCACAATAGGGCGGCCTTCTCGTGCACGGCGTAAAAAGCATTGGTGAACAGGTTGAGCAGCACGCGGCCCAACTCCTGCGGCACCACCTTCAGCGGCCCCAGCGCGGGGTCGAGGTCGAAGCGGCGGGCCACCTCAAAGTTGTGATGCTTGGTTTGCAGGGCGTGGTAGGCCAGGCGCAGGTACTCTTGGGCCATGCTGTTGAGGTTGACGGGCTGGCACTGGCCGGGGTCGGCGTGGGCGTGCTCCAGCATCCCCTTCACAATGCCCGAGGCCCGGCTGCCGTGCTGGTTTATTTTGAGCAGGTTCTGGCGCAGGTCGCCCAGCAGCTCAGTGGCCAGGCCGGCATCGGGCGTGGGCTGCTGGTGGGCCTCTTCCAACTCATTCAGCAGCTCCAGGCTCACTTCGGCAAAGTTGTTCACGAAGTTGAGCGGGTTCTGCATCTCGTGGGCCACGCCCGAGGTGAGGGCCGCCAGCGCCACCATTTTCTCGCTCTGCACCAGTTGGGTCTGGGTGGCCTTGAGCTTGGTCAGGGTCAGGTCGAGGCGGTCGCGTTGGCGGCCGATTTCCTCGTTTTTCTCGTTGAGGGTGCGGTTGGCGCGTTGTTTCAGGAAGATGTTGCGGGCCAGCAGGCCCAGCAGCAGCAGCAGACCGCCGAGGCCCGCCAGCAGCGCCCGCATCTCCTGTCGCTGCCGGAAGGCTTTCTGCGTTTGCAGCTCGCGGCTTTGGGTGAGCAGGGCAATCTGGTCCTGCTTCTTGTCGAGCTCATAGCCGTAGCGCAGGGCGCTGGTGCGCTGCTGCGTGAGCTCGCCCGACACCGAGTCGCGGTAAGCGGCCCACAGGCCCTGGTAGCGGTAAGCCTCGGCAAATTGCCCCTGCCCGGCATAGGCCCGGGCCAGAATGTCGCTGGCATTGCGCAGGTTCTCGTTGCTGCGCGAGCGGTGGCTCAGGGCGAAGGCGTGGCGGGCCAGCGCCAGC
>NZ_BAAGZM010000100.1:0-10456 GCF_054778495.1 Hymenobacter agri | reverse complement strand
CCGCACACCAGCGTGCGGCCCTACACCCGCGCCGCCGCCGCCCACCTGGGCGAGCGCATGCTGGGACCCGATAGTGCTCAGGCGTCGCGCAATGGCAGCCTTTCGCGGGCCGACCGCTTTAATGCGCAGTATCTGCTGAAGGATAACTGGGCCAACTCGCCGCAGGGCAACGACCTGAACCAAAGCGCCCGGCCCTTTCTCAACTACTTCTACCGCGACCAGACCGATTTTTACCACGTCGACAGCAAGGATTTCACGCTGCGCGTGAATCCGGTGGCACTGCTTTCGGTGGGCAAAGACAACCAGAATAGCGACGGCATCCGGTACGTGAACACGCGCGGGGCGCAAATTGAAGGCACCATCGACCAGCGCCTGGGCTTCTACGCGTTTCTGACCGACAACCAGGAGCGGGTGCCGCTGTACGTGCAGAATCGCATTGTGCGCGACACCATTGTGCCGCACGAGGGCTACTGGAAGCCCTACAAAACCGGGGCCGGGCAGTACGATTTTTTCTCGGCGCGCGGCTACATCACCTACGCCGCCACCAAGCACATCAACGTGCAGCTGGGGCACGACCGCAACTTCATCGGCAACGGCTACCGCTCGCTGATTCTGTCGGACTACAGCACGCCGTATTTCTTCCTGAAGCTGAACACCCGCATCTGGAAGCTGAACTACCAGAACCTGTTTGCCGAGCTCACGGGCCGGCGCCTCTACAACTCGGCGGGCAGCCCCGTCGATGGCGTGTATCCCAAGAAATACCTGGCGCTGCACCACCTCAGCCTCGACGTGACGCCGAACCTGAACATCGGCGTGTTTGAATCGGAAATTGCGGGTGGCCCCGGCCGGGGGCTAGAGCTGCAGTACCTGAACCCGGTAATTTTCTACCGCGCCATCGAGCAGCAGGTGGGCTCGGCCGATAACGCCGTGCTGGGCCTCGATTTCAAGTGGAACATGTTCCACACGGCCCAACTCTATGGCCAGTTAGTGCTCGATGAGTTCAAAATCAGCGAGGTGCGAGCCGGTAATGGCTGGTGGGGCAACAAGCAGGCTGTGCAGGCCGGCTTCAAATACATTGATGTGGCGGGCATCCGCAACCTCGATTTGCAGGGCGAATTCAACTACATCCGCCCCTACACCTACCAGCACGAGAGCTACTACACGTCGTACACGCACTACATGCAGCCCCTGGCCCACCCCATGGGCGCTAACCTGACCGAGGTGCTCGGCGTGCTCAGCTACCAGCCCCTGCCCCGCCTCATGCTGGTGGGCAAGGCCATCTACACCGAGCAGGGCCTCGATGTGACGCTGCCCAGCGACCCGGCCCCCGGCCCCGCCCGACTCCTGAACTTCGGCGGCAACCCGCTGCTGCCCTACACCACCCGCGTGAGCGAGTACGGCAACCGCGTGGGCCAGGGCAATAAGAGCCGCCTGCTGCACACCGATTTCACGGCTACCTACCAGCCCCGCCTCAACCTGTTTCTGGATGCCAAGCTCATCGCCCGGCACCAGACCTATTCCCTCACGCCCGCCGCCAACGTGAACGAGGTGTACGCCTCGCTGGCCGTACGCTGGAACATTGCCCAGCGCCTGCACGAGTTTTAAGCCCCGCCCGCGGCGGCATCTGAAGTAACTATTGCGTTCCGCCGTCCTCCCCTGCGGCCCATCGCGCTTATCCATGAAGACTTATTTAAGAATCCTGCAATACGCCCGGCCGTTTGCCGATTTTTTACCGTTGTACCTGGTGTACACGGTGTTGGGCATCTTTTTCAGCCTGGCCAACTTCGCGCTGATTATTCCGTTGCTGAATGTGCTGTTCGACAAAACGGGCAAGGTGCAGGTGGAAGCGCCCAGCGCCCCGCCGCACTTTGCGCTGTCGCTCGACTACGTTACCCACACCTTCAACTATTACTTCTCGCAGGTGATTGCCACGTACGGCAAGCTGGGGGCACTTTCGTTTGTGTGCGTGGTGCTCGTGGCCTCGGTGCTGTTCAGCAACCTGTTCCGGTACCTGAGCCTGCGGCTGGTGGCCCGGATTCGGGCGCGCGTGATTCGCAGCATGCGCCGCGAGCTGTACCACCGCATCATCGGCCTGCAGATGGGGTTCTTTTCGGCGCAGCGCAAGGGCGACCTCATGTCGCGCTTCACCAACGATATTCAGGAAGTAGAAGCCTCGGTGGTGAACACGCTGCAAGCCGTCATCCGCGACCCGCTCACCATTGTGGGCTATTTTGTCGTGCTGTTTTACATGTCACTGAAGCTGACTTTGTTCACACTGGTGCTGCTGCCCATTTCGGGCGGCATTATTGCCACGCTGGCCAAGCGGCTGCGGCGGCAGGCCAAGCAGAGCCAGAGCACGCTGGGCTCGATGCTGTCGGTGATTGATGAGACGCTGGGCGGCATCCGCGTTATCAAGGCGTTCAATGCCCAGGAATACATCAAGGGCAAGTTTGAGGAGCAGAACGACCAGTACGCCCGCACCTCGCGGCGCATCGACAACACCCGCGACCTGGCCTCGCCGTTTTCAGAATTCGCCGGCGTGTCGGTGGTGGCCGGGCTGCTGTACTTCGGCGGCTCGCTGATTCTGGGCGGCAACTCGGACCTTGAAGGGGCGTCGTTCATTACCTACATCGTGCTGTTTTCGCAGGTGCTCACGCCGGCCAAGGCGCTGTCGAGCTCGTTCGGCAACATCCAGCGCGGGCTGGTGGCCGGCGAGCGGGTGCTGAGCATCATCGACACCGAGCCCGCCATCCGCGACCGGCCCGATGCCCAGGCGCTGCCGCCCTTTGAGCGCGAGATTGAGTTCTGCGACCTGAGTTTCAGCTACGGCGACACGCCGGTGCTCTACGACATCAACCTACGCATCAAAAAAGGCCAGACCGTGGCGCTGGTGGGCGGCAGCGGCGGCGGCAAAAGCACGCTGGCCGACCTGCTACCCCGCTTTTATGACCCCAGCGCGGGTCAGATTCTCATCGACGGGCACGACCTGCGCGCCTGCGCCCTGCACTCGGTGCGCGACCAGATGGGCATCGTGACGCAGGAAAGTATTCTGTTCAACGACACCATTTTCAACAATATCCGCTTCAACACCCAGGCCACCGAGGCCGAGGTGATGGAAGCCGCCCGCATCGCCAACGCCCACGAGTTCATCGTGGCCAGCCCCGAGGGCTACCAGACGGTGATTGGCGACCGGGGCAGCCGGCTCTCGGGCGGGCAACGCCAGCGCCTGAGCATTGCGCGCGCCATCCTGCGCAACCCGCCCATCCTCATCCTCGACGAAGCTACCTCGGCCCTCGACACCGAAAGCGAAAAGCTGGTACAGGAAGCCCTACAGCGCCTGATGCAGAACCGCACCTCGCTCGTGATTGCCCACCGCCTGAGCACCGTGCAGCACGCCGACGAAATTGTGGTGCTGCAGCACGGCCGCATCGTGGAGCGCGGCACGCACGAGGAACTGCTGCGCCGCGAAGGCGGCGTATATCAGCGCCTGAGCTCGATGCAAACCAACGCCGCGTTGGTATAGGCGGAGCACCCCGCAATTTCATTTCGGGCCGGGCGAGCGATTTGTTCCATCAACTCCCGCGGGCCGAAATGAAATTGCGGGGTACTCCTCCATTCGGGCGGGCCTATCCGTAAAAGGCTATATTTCGCCTCCAACCAACTCCCCCCGCCATGCTTGCCCTCAAACGTATTGTTACCGTCGCCGTCATGATTTACCTGCTGCTGGCGCTGCTGTTTATCCTCGTGCCTGCCGTGCGCACCTCGGTGGCCGATATGGGTGCAGGCTTGTCGGTGCCCGAAAAAGAGCGGCAGTTTTTCTACGTCATGTTCGTGATTGGCGCGGTGCTCATGGCCCTGCACCTGCTCACCGAAAACCTTGATAGTGTGCTACTGCGCCGGACCGTAACGCAGCACGAAGGCAAAATCAATGAGCTGAAAGCAAAGCTCTACGACCAGCAGCAGCGCAGTGGCATTGCCCCGCCCGCCGCCGGCGCCCGCACCATCGATGGCCGCAACCTCGATACGCCCGCAGTGCGCGACCAGCCTACCCAGAGCCAGGTGGCTGGCACAGTTAGCACCACGGAGAACCGGACGGCCGACCACCTGCCCCAGCCTACTTTTCCCCAAGCCGACCCGAGCTTGAGCAATACCCCGCCGGCCGAACGCCCGCCCCTGGCCTAGCCCGTCCGACTACCCACTACCTGATACCGATTACCTAAAAAGTGCCTGACGCCTCTCTCCCCGACCTCATCCGCGCCGAACTAACTGAAGCGCGCGCCGTGCTCGACCGCTTTCTGGCCGACCCGGCCCATGTGGCCAGCATTGCCGCCGCCGCCGAGCTCATTGCCGCCAGCCTGCAAAGCGGCGGCAAAGTCCTCACCTGCGGCAACGGCGGCAGCCTCTGCGACGCCCAGCATTTCGCCGAGGAACTCTCGGGCCGCTATCGCCAGAACCGCCGCGCCCTGGCCGCCATCGCCCTCACCGAAGCCTCGCACATGACCTGCGTGGCCAACGATTTCGGCTTCGAGTTCGTGTTCAGCCGCTTCGTGGAGGCCCTGGGCCGCCCCGGCGACGTGCTGCTGGCCATCAGCACCAGCGGCAACTCGCCCAACATCCTGCGCGCCGCCGAGGCTGCCCGCGAACTGGGCATGACGGTGGTTTCCCTCACCGGCAAGGACGGCGGCCAGCTGGCCGGTTTGAGCGATGTGGAGATTCGGGCACCGCACTCGGGCTACGCCGACCGGATTCAGGAAATTCACATCAAGGCCATTCACATCATGATTCAGCTGATTGAGAAGCTGGTAATTGGCGATGTGGTGAAATAGTGGAATGGTGAGTGATTTAAGGAGAAGTATAGTAGGTTTGTAAGCCTGCTGAAACTCACCATTTCACCACCTCTCTATTTCACCTCTCTACCATGCTTACCAAAACTTTCGGCTCGGCCGTGCAGGGCGTCAATGCCTACACCATCATCATCGAAGTAGTGGTTTCGGCGGGCACGGGGTTCAACGTAGTGGGCTTGCCCGATAACGCTATCAAGGAAAGCCAGCAGCGAATTGAGGCGGCGCTGAAGTTTCGGGGGTACCGCATGCCGCGCACCAAAACCGTGGTGAACATGGCCCCGGCCGATATCCGCAAGGAGGGCGCGGCCTACGACCTGCCCATCGCGCTGGGCATTCTGCACGCTTCGCAGCAATTGCAGACTGACCGGCTGCCCGAGTACATCATTATGGGCGAAATGGCCCTCGATGGCGAGCTACGGCCCATTCGGGGCGTGCTGCCCATTGCCATTCAGGCCCGTAAGGAGGGCTTCAAGGGCATTGTGCTGCCGAAGGCCAACGCCGAGGAAGCCGCCATTGTGAACAACCTCGACGTGATTGCCGTGGAAAGCATGCAGGAAGCCATCGATTTCTTCGAGGGCCGACTGGAAATTGCTCCTACGGTGGTGAACACCCGCGACCTGTTTCAGCACGCGGTGAACAAGTACACGGCCGACTTTGCCGACGTGCAGGGCCAGGAAAACATCAAGCGGGCGCTGGAAATTGCGGCCGCCGGCGGCCACAACGTCATCATGATTGGCCCGCCCGGCGCGGGCAAAACCATGCTGGCCAAGCGCCTGCCCAGCATTTTGCCACCCCTAAGCATGCAGGAGGCGCTCGAAACCACCAAAATCCATTCCGTAGCAGGAAAGCTGGCCGGCGGCGGGCTGCTGAGCACGCGGCCCTTCCGCGCGCCGCACCACACTATTTCGGACGTGGCGCTGGTGGGCGGCGGTGTTAATTGTGAATTTTTCTAGATAATGAGATTTTACCCTGGATAATGAGAATTTGCTTAGATAATGAGACAGAAACTTTGTGTTGGGCAAACTCTATTCAATAGCGGTTAGTGCATCCAATCAATTGCACTTCAAGAGTTTCAAGGCTCACCACTTTAGGCTGGCAACCATGTTCGCTAGGGTTATAGATGTATGTTAATCAGCTTTCCGATTCATGATTAATAAAAGCCTAGGATTGGGTGTGTCCTTTTTAGCCCCTGTACACCAGGAATGTTATCAACTTTTACATGTCGGGCCATTATCGCATCTACCACCGTTACACTATAAAATCACTTGCTATTTTCAACCTTGGCAACAAGAAACATTTTTAACCTCAAATGCGGAGCCTGTAGCTCGTCAAATCGATATACGCCGAGCTGCTCATTTGATTCCAGGCTCTCTTTGGGACTCAAATGGGAAGGCCTACACTAGCCGCTCTCCGCCTGTTTTCGAGCATCGTCAGTGGTTTGCCGGGGCCCGGCCTTACAGGTTAGTTCAGCTTAGGGAGATAGTTGAATTGACAGAACTGCCGCGGCCTGCTTTCTGGACATCACAAGGGGATACTTGGGTCGCTTTGCTCGACCATGGAAAAGAACGTATACTCATACCCTGCTTCGAGTTGCTGCGGTTTTTTTATTATCACGCCGGGCCCAGGGTAATTCAATATCTCTTTTCGCAGTTGCCTCTGAATTTGCTCTGTCGCCCCCACATGAGCCCAAGCCGGGATACAAAACATCAAGCTCAAATGTATGTAGCGGCTACATACCTGAACGATGTGGAGGCCCGGGTACTTGGCAGCTTGTTGTTTGACCCAATTTGTGCACGCACGCTCAATCAAGCACACAACCAGTGGGCCGAAACCCACAAGGTGCAGATAAGTGAAGAGAAGCCTGTGTACGCCAAAACGACGGGGCAACTGGGACACAATGTGATGCTACGCGGCGAAGGCAGTCTTTTCACCAATGGGCAACAGGAATACTTCTGGATAACGTCGTTAACGCCGTTATCTTCTCCTCACAACTTTCGCTTTCTGCTATATCACCCTCTGGGAAGCAACGTGCTTTCATCAGCGGAGCCCGTTGATTTTCCCATTTGCTCTGACCTATTGGGTTACGGGCAGCCAAAATCATCCACTCCAAAGCTTAGGCTCGACCCTTTGGAACCAGCATTCTCTCAAAATGGACGGGTAGGCCCCCACGCGATGACAGCATTCGTAGCAGAGGCCTTCCGTTCGCCGCATCCCGCCGTTGAACGTGGCCCCATCTGGGCTAGAGCGTCCTCTGCGTCTAAACCACTTGTATGGTTTGATTCACAACTATCCTCTTTGCATTCAAAGACTTGTTTAACCGATGCAGAACAAGAAAGGGTTATCCCTGATGCATTTATCAAATTATTAAAATCCTTTTCAGCAGAAGGGTATCCGTCAAAAATGCTCAAACTATATAATAGTGAAGAGCATTTTGGGCCGAATGTATCCGTCTTTCCCCACAGGGGCTTTCCTCCACTGCCGGGCAGCTTATATCAGCATCGAGTCCGCAGATTTCATATAGCGCAAATAGAGCTCAGTAGCGGACTATTTTTCATTCTCCATTTTCCTCATCTCCCCGACTGGCTGGTACTCAGTCAAAAACAAAACTTGGGTACGCCAACGGATACAGAATGGAACCGATTGCTAACTCTCATCTATCAAACTCACTCGTATTCTGACATTGAATCGTTTAGTGCAAGACATTCCATATCGGTTGGTCATTACGGGCTAGGGCCAGGCACATTGCCTCTGGCCCATATCGTTCCGTTAACCTCCGCTTCGACCTCACTATGCTTACTCTTCGCTGAGCGGACCCTTGCTTGCTTTCGTCAACGATTAGCATTGAATATCAGCCTGATGGTTAGGTACCCAGAGGGTATCGATGCTACGCATTGGAAACGCATAATGACATCTGCATCAAAACAGTGGGTATTCCGCTCACCAACTCCAGAATGGGTAGCCTGGGTAAAGTCATTGCGAAGCGCTCAACAATACCCTAGGGCTTGCAGCGAATAGGCCTGATGGTACACACCGGCTTGCAACGGTTATTTACAAGCAGCAAGAGTTAAGACTCCGCGAGCCCTTTCGAATAAACCGCTTCTTGCCTTGGACGCGCCACCGCACCAAACAAAATTTGCCAAACACTGCTGGAAAACGCTTGTTGCCCTAAACTGCTACTGGCCACAGTCAAGCCGTAAAAGACCTTGAACGTACCAAAGGCCTGCGCGAATAAGCGACGGCTGTTCGTTGACATCATGGTCGTCGCTGCTTTACAGGTTGGGTTGTCCAATAATCAATGCTATGTGTTGGTTCGGTGTTTCCAATGGTCTCGAACGCAGGCGAGAGGATTAGGTGACTGTCGTACCTAAAGCAGTTTGGCTGGGATATCTGTTCTTACTCTCGTGAACTTCCTGCCTTATTAGCCAATAGCCGTTCCTCTACCCGCCGAAGCAAGTCCGAGGCCTCTACCTGTAAGGCCGCGGCTAAGCGAAAAATGGTGGTGAGCGAAGGCTGCTTGGTTCCCGTCTCCAGTTGGGAAATAAATGTGCGGTCCAAGCTAGCCTCATCCGCCAGCGCTTCTTGGGACAACCCAAGCCCTTTGCGCATCTGACTGATGACCAAGCCAAACGCTCTGATTGGTTCGCCGCTCATTGTGGCGGCAATCTACTGGAGCCCCGCAGCCACTTGTTGTTGTCTATAGTCTACAGAAAAGACGTAAATTGCCCCTATCTGAGTTTAGGCCGTTATAACACCCCGTTTTACCCTCTGTGCAAAACGAAACCCATTTTCTCGCTCACCTCGTCACTAAGGTGATGGGCATTGACGGCAACCAAGCGCCTCTTGAGATAGAAGTTGTTATTCGCCGGGGAACAGATGCTAATGCCATCGTCCACAAAGAAGAGCCACCGTCTGCCTCCAGCGCTGGCCGCAAGAGCTTCCCTTACGTGCATTCCCTCCTCACCAACCTCAGCGAGGCCAACAAAGTAGGGTTGGACAACGTCGCCTATTGGAGCACCGGACGAAGGAGGTAAAAGAATTACCTCATCAACCAAGCATTGATACATTATTTGGCCCTGTTCCAAAAATCTCAAGAATTCATGAGGTGGCGTCGATAAGGCGTACACCTGTGGAACGCGATTTGAGATTACATCACGGAGCGATTGGGCAATTAGTAGCTGATTTTAACCCTCGCGTATGCATACCGACCAAGACAACGAAGAAGATGCCATCAGCGCCCTGTATGCTGATAAGAAGTCCCCTGCACCGGGTTCCGTTAAGAAGCTGACCACACCCCAGATGGCCGCGCCGAAAAAGGAGGGCCCAGAGAAAAAGCATACGTTCACGTCCACGATAACGAGCGACAACAAGCGCCGTCTCGCTAACTACCAGGCCAACAAGCCCGGCGGGGCCCCGACCACCGACGTGTTGAACCAAGCCCTCAAACGCTTCTTTGACACCAACAAACAGTATGCAGACGTGGACCCAGTGGACCCCGGTTGGGGATAAATCAATTTAGCAGGCAAGAGAGCCTAGACGCATTTATGCAGTGTCTTCAGTTGCATGTTTGACCTTCGCAGAAAGTGCTCCGGGCGGTAGGTCCAGAACAAAGTGGGCACGTCGTCCTCGATTATTTTCTCGCCTGCCGGCAACCAGTCCAAGGCCTCCTAGCTCCAGCTGAATTGGTCCAGTGTGCGCTGGTCGTAGCCGCGCGGGCCGCCGACTTCTTCCGGCGGGCTGGCCCGACGACCGCTCACGTACACCGGGTGGGCGGACAAGGTGGTCGGCAGCAATACCTTTTATAAGCGTAACTGGTGGAGCAAGCAATCGCCGAAATTGTAGGTAAACTTGTTGTTCGCCCGCTACGGAAATTGTTCAAGTGGACCCGGCGGCATCGTCGGCAAAGTAGATGCCGCCGGCATACGGAATCCCTTCTCTTTTCCCCAGAGCTTGAAGCTGTGCAGGTGCCAGTTTTTCCAGCTCATCGTTATCTGAAAGATGTGATGCAACTCGGCCAAGTTAGTATCTCCCCACACAAACACCCGCCGGCAGATGTGCAGGTTTATGCCAACCAAGTGAATCTTGAGTTGGTAGACTGCCACTAGGCGGTCTGAGTTGGTTTAGCTAAAACGGACAGCGAGAAGTCTTAACTTCCGCTGCTCATGACTGAAAAATCGAATTCTGGAGGAAGCTCCTCCACCCGCAGGAAATACACGCCGGCGTTTAAAGCCGAGTGCGTGCGCCGAGTAGCGGCAGGTGCCCGATAATCCGACGTGGCCCGTGCCCGGGACATTTCGCCGGCCTTCCTGGGACGCTGGCAGCGCCAAGCCCTGGAAGCCGCCGTGCCCAGCAGCGCGGAGCGCGACGAAATCAAGCACCTGCGGGCCGCGCTCAAGCGCGTGGACATGGAGCACGATATTTTAACCATCTTTTCCCAACCGCCTCAGTCATGAGCCGCTACGCCTTTATTGCCACCTGCACCGAGCCGTGGCCCGTGCAGCTCCTGTGCCAGGTGCTGGCCGTGAGCCCGGCCGGCTATTACCAGTGGCAGCGCCAGCCGGCCGCCGCGCCGGCTCCATGGCAAGTGGCGGCGCAAGCGGTCATTACGCGCCACG
>NZ_BAAGZM010000099.1:0-10527 GCF_054778495.1 Hymenobacter agri | reverse complement strand
TGCCAGCCGCCGAGCAGGCCCGCCTGCGCCAGTGGCTGCAAGTGCGGGCCGGCGGACGCCAGCCGGTACAGCTGCTGGTAGAGGTTGCCAAACCAGGCAAATAGCCGGAATAAGCCAGTAATACCGGCGCCGTTGCGAGCAGCTTAGGCATCGGCCCAGGCAACCCGGCCGTGCCAAACGGGGTACCCCTAGGTACCGGACTGCATCCGGCGAACCTAATTCCCGTGCAGATGACGAAACATACCTATGACCTCGGCCTGATTGGCAACTGCGCCTTTCTGGGCCTTATTGGCACCGATACCGCCGTGCGCTGGCTCTGCTGGCCGCGCTTCGACAGCAGCTTTGTGTTTGGCAGCCTGCTCGATG
The DNA here is from genome assembly GCF_054778495.1 of Hymenobacter agri. Lineage (NCBI taxonomy): Bacteria > Pseudomonadati > Bacteroidota > Cytophagia > Cytophagales > Hymenobacteraceae > Hymenobacter > Hymenobacter agri. The sequence goes on along the minus strand of NZ_BAAGZM010000099.1, from coordinate 10,161 downwards.
ACGACAAGGGCGGCGAGTACAGCATTCGGCCCGCCACGCCCGGCACCGAGCCCGGCCGCCAGTATTACCAGGACAACACCAACGTGCTGTGCACGGAAATCGAAACCGCCGACGGCCGCTACCGCGTGACGGACTTTGCGCCCCGTTTTCCGCAGTACGACCGGTACTACAAGCCGCTGATGTTTATCCGGAAAGTGGAGCCGCTGCGGGGGGCGCCGCGGGTGCGGGTGGTGTGCCGGCCCATGGGCAACTACGGCGAGCTGGCCCTCACGCGCCGCCGCAGCTCCAACCACATTGCCTTTCTGGGTCTGGAAGAGGAAATCCGCCTCACCACCAACATCCCGCTCACCTACGTGCTCGATGAGGACGACTTCGTGCTGAACGAAACCAAGTACCTCGTGCTCACCTACGGCGCGCCGCTGGAGGCCCCGCTCGAAAGCACCGCTGAGCGGTTTTTGCTGGCCACGGCCGCCTACTGGCGCGGCTGGGTGAAGAGCACCAGCATCGGCAGCTTCCACCAGGCGCAGGTTATTCGCTCGGCCCTGGCCCTGAAGCTACACCAGTACGAAGACACCGGCGCCGTGATTGCGGCCACCACCACCAGCCTGCCCGAAGCGCCCGGCAGCACCCGCAACTGGGACTACCGCTTCTGCTGGATGCGCGACACTTACTACATCCTCACGGCCTTCAACAACATCGGCCACTTCGAGGAGCTGGAGCGGTACTTCCACTTCATCGCCAACATCAGCACCCAGGTGTCGGACAAGATGCAGCCGCTCTACGGCATTGGCGGGGCGTCGAAGCTGACCGAAACAGAGCTGCCGCTGGCCGGCTACCTCGGCAACCAGCCCGTGCGCATCGGCAACGATGCTTACACCCACATCCAGAACGACGTGTACGGGCAGGTGCTGGTGGCGCTGCTGCCGCTGTACGTGGATAGCCGCTTCCGCGACCCCGAGCGCGTGGCCCCGCTGGGCCTAGTCGAAGAGTGCCTGCGCCTCATCGAAGCCACTATGGACCAGCCCGACGCCGGCCTGTGGGAGTTTCGCCACATCGCCCAGAAGCACTGCTACACCTACCTGTTCCACTGGGCCGGCAGCCACGCCGCCCGACAGGTGGCCCGCAGCATCGGCGACGCCGAGCTGGAAGCCCGCGCCACTCGCCTGCTCCATCAGGCCCAGGCGCACATCGAAGAATGCTTCGATGCTGAGCGCGGCGCCTACACCAACGCCATCGGCTCGGAGCACCTCGACGCCAGTACCATTCAGCTCATCACCATGGGCTACCTCGACCCGGCCTCGGAGCGCGCCAAGCACCATTTGGTGGAGCTGGAAAAAGAGCTGAAAACGCCCGAGGGCCTCTTCTACCGCTACCGCCACCCCGACGACTTCGGCACGCCCGAAACCACGTTTCTTATCTGCTCCTTCTGGTACGTGGAGGCGCTGGCCTGCGTCGGCCGCCTCGATGAAGCCATTCACGAATTCGAGCACCTCATCGGCTACGCCAACCACCTGGGCCTGCTGAGCGAGGACGTAGACGCTAAAACCGGCTCGCAGTGGGGCAACTTCCCGCAGGCCTACAGCCACGTCGGCCTCGTGAATGCCGCCTACCGCATCGCCCAGCGGCTCGATAAACCGAGCTTCGTGGGGTAAAACCTGTCATCCTGAAGCAGTGAAGGACCTTACCACGTTAGAAGTTCTAACGTGGTAAGGTCCTTCACTGCTTCAGGATGACAGTACGGTGGACTATCTACTCAACTCGCTTTACTCACGCAATCAACTGGCGCAGCAGACGGCGTACTTCGGTAGGCGACTGCAGGTGGAAGCGGGCGGCCGAGTGCTGGGCCGAACCCACGCGGATAGTGTAGGCTTCCGGCGGCAGGGCGCGGAAGGTGTCCTCGTCGGTGCGGTCATCGCCCAAGGCCAGGATGAAACCGGGTGTGTACTGGCTTAGCCAGCGCACGGCGGCCGTACCCTTGTTGATGCCGGCATTCTTGATTTCGAGCACTTTATTTCCCTCCAGCACCTGCAAATCGGTGTTGGCCGTGATGAAGCTGAGGTGGCTGAGCAGCTCGCGGGCGCGCACGGGACCCAGCTCGGCATCGGCGCGGCGGTAGTGCCAGACAAGCGAGTAGTCCTTCTCCTCGATGAAGGAGCCGGCGGTGCGGGCCACGTACACCTCCAGCACCGGGCGCAGTTCGCGCTTCCAGTCGTTGCGCAGGGGCTGGAAGAGCTGCCAGTCGTCGGCCTCGGCGGCTCGTAGCCACACGCCGTGCTCGGCAATGAAGTGCAGCGGCAGGTGGCCCAGCCACTGCTGCAGGGTGGTGCGGTCGCGGCCCGAAATGACAACCACGTGATTCTGCGGGTTCTCGGCAAGGGCGCGTAGCAGGTGCAGCAGCTCGGCATCGGGGGCGGCGCGGGTGGGGTCGGGGTGGAAGGGCACGAGCGTACCATCGTAGTCGAGCAGCAGCAGGCGCTGCCCGGCGGCGCGGTAGTCGGCCAGCAGGGCAGCGGTGGCGGGCTCGTCGAGGGTGGCGGTGGCCAGGGTTTCCTGCTTCATCTTGGTATAGGCCAGTTGGTTCATGAAAATTTTCGTCCAAGCAAACACGTTGTAGCGCTTCACCAGCGCCTGCATGGCCCGCATGCGGCGGGTTTGTTCCTCCTCGGGCATCACCAAGGCATCGTGCAGGGCTTCAGTGAGCTGGCGCGTGTCGGTAGGGTTAATGATGAGAGCGTCGGACAACTCGCGCGCGGCCCCGGCCCGCTCGCTCAGCACGAGCACGCCGCGCTGGTCGAGGCGGCTGGCCACGTACTCTTTCGCTACCAGGTTCATGCCGTCGCGTAGCGGCGTCACCAGTCCTACATCGGCCATCGAATACAGCGCCGCCAGCTCGGGCAACGGAAACGAGCGGTAGAAGTAGTGCACCGGGCTCCAGCTAATGGTGCGGTACTGCGCATTGATGCGGCCTACCAGCTCGTCCACTTCCTCTTTCAGCGACGCATATTGCGCCACTTGGTCGCGCGAGGGCACCACCACCATAATCAAACTCACCTGCCCGCGCCACTCGGGGTAGCGCTCGAGCAGCTGGTTGAAGGCCCGCAGGCGCTGCGGAATGCCTTTGGTATAGTCGAGCCGGTCGATACTGAGGATGATGCGCGTGTCCTGCAGGGCCTCGCGGTAGGCCGCCACGTGGCACCGCGCCTCTTCCGAGGCGGCGGCAGTAGCGTAGCGCGTGTAGTCGATGCCCATCGGAAACGCATCGACGCGCACCGTGTGGCTGGGCGTTTCAATCTGCCCGTTCTGGTTGGGCAGGCCCAGCTGCTGCGACACCGCGCTGAGGAAGTGTCGCATGTAGCCAAACGTGTGGAAGCCCAGCAAATCGGCCCCCAGCATGCCACGCAGCAGCTCGGTACGCCAGGGTAGCACCCGAATCAGCTCGTAGCTCGGGAACGGGATGTGCAGGAAGAAGCCAATGGTAGCCTGGGGCCGCGCCTGGCGCAACAGTTCGGGCAACAGCAGCAACTGGTAGTCGTGCACCCAAATGATGTCGTCGGGCCCAGCGTGGGCCAGCACGGCCGCGCAGAACTTCTCGTTCACGGCCACGTAGGCGGCCCAGTGTTCGTCGAGATAAGTGGCGAACTCGGTGAAGTAGTGGAACGTGGGCCAGAGCGTGGAATTGCTGAAACCCTCGTAATAGTCCCGGATTTCATCTTCGGTGAGGAAAACCGGGGCCATGTTGTCGGCCCGCAGCTGCTCGGTGATGTGGGCCTCTTCGGCTTCGTCGGTTACAAACAGCCCCGGCCAGCCCAGCCACAGGTTGTCGCCTTCGCGGTAGATGGAGCCCAGGCCCGTGGCCAGTCCGCCCTCGCTGGGCTGAAAGCTGAGGCCTTCGTCAGTGCGCAGGACTTTGGTGGGTAGGCGGTTGGAAACAATAATGGTTTTTGACATAAGCAGGTTGGCTTGCGAAACCGAGCGCGCAGAAAGCAGGCAAAAAAATTGAATGTGGCGCCGAGCTTCGGCACCAGTTGTCGGTTGTTACTCCAGCCCCAACGGAGGCTGGCCAGCGGGTTCAAACAAGGCCGCCGTACCAATAAATACGTACGCTACACGGAAAGTGTCGAATAATTGCCCGGCAGACCGGCTACCACTCGCCGCCCCATCGGGGGCTAAGTCACAGGATAAACTGCCGTAAGCCACGTCCTACGCTGCAGCTTAACGCCCTGCGACAGAATCTGCAACACTGGTGCGGCGAGGCACTTATGCCCGCTGCCGGCTGCCACATTCACGCTATCGCCACCCAACGGCCCCCACCTTTGCAGCCACACGCTGCGCCGCTCCTCCCGAAACCTCCCCGCATGCCCGATTCTCCATCCATCTACACCCGCTTGCTTGCCTGGCTCGACCAGCACATCATCCAGCCGCTCTACACCGACCGCGTGCGGCGGCTGATTCTGCAGAGTTTTCCGTTCTGGGTGGCGTCCATTCTCACCGGCGTGGTAGCCGTGGGCTACGAAAAGGTGTTTGGCTGGGCCGAGCAGGCCAGTTTTGTCTGGCTCACGCGCACGCCCTGGCTGGCGTTTGTGCTCACGCCGCTGGCGTTTGGGATTTCGTGGTTGCTGGTGCGGCAGTGGGCCCCGGCGGCGCGGGGCAGCGGTATTCCGCAGGTGATGGCCGGCATCGAGCTCTCAAGCCCCAGCCAGCATCACCGCACGGCCTACCTGCTTAGCCTGCGGGTAGCCTTCGTGAAGATACTGAGCAGCGTAGTGCTGTTGCTGGGCGGCGGCGTCATCGGTCGCGAAGGACCTACCATTCAGATTTCAGCGGCCATTTTCCGGGCCATCAACCGGCTACAGCCCGCCGGCTGGCCGCAGCTCTCGCGCCAGATTGCCCTCGTCACGGGTGGCGCGGCCGGCCTGGCGGCAGCTTTCAACACCCCGCTGGGCGGTATCGTGTTCGTGGTAGAGGAATTGACGCAGATGCACATGGCCCGGTTTCGCATGGCGGTGTTCACGGCCGTTATCATTGCCGGCCTCACGGCCCAGACATTCCTCGGGCCTTATCTCTACCTCGGCTTTCCGAAGATTGTGCCGGCCGCGGGGCGCGTGCAGGTGCTTGTGCTGGTGGTAGCGCTGGCGTGCGGCTTGGCCGGAGCGGCGTTCGCCAAAAGCCTGCTATGGCTGGGGCGCTACCGGCAGCGCTTCACCACACTGGCGGCGCAGGCGGGCTGGGTGCTGGGCTGCGGCCTGCTGCTGGGTGGCCTGGCCTACCTGGTGGGCACTGAGGGCGTGGGCACCGGCAAGCCCATCATCAACCGCCTGCTGTTTCAAAACGCCGGCGATACACCGTGGTACCTGTTTCCGGTGCGCTTCGCGGGCATGGCGCTCAGCTACAGCAGCGGCGGGGCGGGCGGCGTATTCGCCACCTCGCTCAGCGCCGGGGCCATTCTGGGCGACGGCATCTGCCAAATATTCGACGTGGCCGTGGCCGACCGCAACCTGCTTATTCTGGTGAGCATGGTGAGCTTCCTGACCGGGGTGGTGCGCTCGCCGTTCACGGCCGCCATTCTGGTGCTTGAGATGACCGACCGACACTCGGCCATTTTTCAGCTCCTCATCAGCGGCCTGCTGGCTCAGGGCGTGGCCGCACTCATCGACCCGCACTCGCTCTACGAACACCTCAAGGCCGGCTTCGTGCGCGAAGCCGGCGTGGTGGAGCGGGCGGCTTTGCCCCCATCCCCGGTCCAGGATTTAAACCACAGCTAGGGCAGCAGCACGCGGTCGACGACGTGCACAACACCATTGGTGCACTGCACGTCGGGAATGACCATGTTGGCCGGCGCGGTATTGCCCGCGCCCTGCACGGTTAGCACGCTGTTGGCGAAGGCACCCAGAGCTAGGGGGCGCCCGCCAAACGCCGTGACGGAGCTGCTGGCCGGCAGCTCGGGCGTGAACTTGTTGCCCAGGTTACCGGCCAGTACGTGGTTGGCCAGAATACCAGTGAGCGTGTTCACGTCCATTTTATTGATGGCATCGATGCTGGGAATACCAGCATCGCGGAAAGCTTGGTCGGTGGGTGCAAACACGGTGTAGGGGCCCGGCTGCGAGAGCAGGCCCTGCAGGTTGCAGCGCAGCACGGCCGCCACCAGAAACGTCAGCTCCGGCTTCACAAACACCTTGGCCGTGCTCAGCGCCACGGCTGACTCCACCACGTTGCCGCCCGTCGCAATCATCACCTTATCAATGGGATGAACCAACCCATTCGTGGCCTTCACGTCGGTGGCCAGAATCTTGGAGCCATTCACGTACTTGCTGCCATCGGCGCGGGTGATGATGCGCCGCGTGGGCCCCAGCAGCGACGGCGAGGTGCTGCCTGCCGCCAGCGCGCTGCCCGCCAGCGAGCCGCTGTACACGTGGTAAAGCAGCGTTTTAGTCAGAAAATCGGGCTGCAAGGCGGTCAGGTCGACGGCTTCGCGAATACCGAGGCGGTTGAAAGCCCCATTGTTGGGCGCAAACACCGTGTAGTTGCCCTGCGGGTCGTTGGGGTTTTTGTTGCCGAGCGTAACGGCCACGCCTCCGCGAATGGCCGCGTCTTCGAGCAGCTGAAAGTCGGGGTTGGTTACGGCGATATTGGTGATGGATGGTTCGACGTCACTTTTTTTCGAGCAGCCGCTCAGTAGCAGCATGCTGAGCGCCAGCGCAGCCGCCTTCATGCCAGTAATTTTAAAGAGGGTAAAATTTTTCATCGGGTTAAAACGGTGTTTCATCGGGATAATCCAGTTATTGAGCCCAGGAGCAACCTTATAAACGTGATTTTTAGGCCACTGGATTGCGCTAAGCTAAATCCGGTTTTGCCGACATTCGCGTAGATGCTGCACTTCTGACCAAACTGAAGTGGGCCAAACCGTCCTTTTGACGTCCTTCAACGCTCCAGTTATTGCCCTGCTCCTATCCTCCGTTTTATGCAAAAATCAACTACGCTTTTAGTAAGCACACTCCTCGCCATTGGGCTGGCAGCCCCCAGCCGCGCGCAAACCCTCGTTAGCGGCTTCATGGCCGGCAAAGGCCACGGCTCGGTGGTCGTATCGGGCACGGCTGAGCAGTATACCAGTGCCTACCTGGCCCCCGATAAAGTGAGCGGCGTACCCGTTTTTCAGAAAGTGAATGTCAATTCGCTCAACTTGTTCGGCACGTACGGCCTGACCGAAAAGATTGATGCTATTGTGAGCCTGCCCTACATTCAGTCGAAAGGCCAGGCGTTTGGCCCCACCATCGACGACCTCAACGCGCTATATCCGGCTCAGGGCTTCACGAATTCCCGGCAGGGTTTCCAGGACCTCACCGCGGCCCTGAAATTCAAGTCGTTTTCGCGCGAGATTGGCAGCAGCATCCTCGACCTGCTGGGCGTGCTGAGCGTGAGCACGCCCGTGAGCAACTACCAGACGAACACCGGTCTGGGCTACATCATCGCCATTGGCAACCGTGCCACCAAAACTACCGCCCTCGGCGTGGTCCACCTCAAAACGGTTTCCGGCGTTTTTGCTACCGGGCAGGTAGGCTACAGCCTGCGCACCGGCGATGTACCCCACGCGCTTGTGGGCGAGGCCAAGCTGGGCTATGCCGGCCCCAAAAACTACTTCGAAGGCTACGCCTCGTTCCAGGAATCGAACGGCGGCACCGACATCACCGAGCCGGGCTTCGACGGCACCTTCACCGCTACCCGGGTCAATTACATCCGCATCGGCGCCAGCGGCTACCGCCCCATCACCAACGGTTTCGGCCTCACGCTGGGCCTCAGCACCTACGTGGCTGGCCGCAACATCGGCAAGTCGACGGGTGCCTCGGCCGGTATTACCTACAACTTCTAGCTCAATCAGCCACAAGCCGTAAGCTCCAGGCGGCAAGCTCTCTGCCCGAATAATCGGACGAGGAGCTTGCCGCCTGGAGCTTACGGCTTGTAGCTCAAACCTTAATAATTGGCTTCCGACGACGGCAGGTCAATCAGAATAAACTGCGCATCGGTGGCGGCACGAATTTGCACCACGTCGTCGTCGGTCATGCGGGCCTGGTCGTTGGGGCCAAGCTCGGTGCCGTTCACGAAAATGGTGCCCTCCTTCACATAAATGAAAGTGAGGCGGATGGGAAAGGTCTTAAATTCGATTTCCTTCTCCGCGCTCAGGTTCGACCAGTATACGGTGCTGTTCGAGTTCATGTACACCACGTCTTCGAGCACTTTCTGGCCCGTTACCAGCGGCACCAGCTCGTTTTTATTGCCGCTCAGAAAGCCGATGTCCTTCTGCTCGTAGCTGGGCGCCAAGCCGCGCTGGCCGGGCAGAAACCACAGCTGGTAAAGGTGCAGGGGCTTATCCTGGCGGTTGAATTCGGAGTGGGCCAGGCCGGTGCCAGCCGTCATGCGCTGCACTTCGCCGGCTTTGATGGTCGTTTTGTTGCCCATCGTGTCTTGGTGCGTTATTTCGCCATCGAGCACCAGCGTCACAATTTCCATCTCGGAGTGCGGGTGCTGTGGGAAACCCGACTGCGCAGCCACACTGTCGTCGTTGAAGACGCGCAACGGGCCGAAATGCATATTATTTCGGTCGAAATAGTCGGCAAACGAAAACAAAAAGTAGCTGCTCAGCCAAGCGGCGGGAGCCGCGTGGTGGCGGTCGGCGGAGGATATATATTTGAGCATCAGAAAGGTGCTAGTGGATGGAGAACGAACGCGGGCGGGCGCGCGGCGCACTCCATACGCAGACGCGCGCCCGGGGTTGGCCCGGAAGTGTAATACAATAAGCCCCGCCGGTTGGTACGGCGGGGCTTATCTGAAGTGTGAAAGGAAGAACTGTGGAGCATTCTACCGTTCCGGGGGCCGAATTAGAAATTCGGGGTACTCCGGCTCTAGGCTTTTTTGAGCAGGGCCACCTGCTGCTGCAGGTCGAGCACGAGGCTGGCCACGCGCTCGAGTGAAAGCTCGGCAATGGGGAACGTGCTGCTGATGTAGCTCTTGGCTTCCCAGATTTCGAGCACTTCGTCGGCCTGCACGTCGTAGGGCGAAAAATGCGGGTTGTCGGAGTGCAGCACGAACATGGCACCCGAGCGCAGCTTGTTGTACACGCGCTTGAATACAATGCCGTCGCGCGAGCTCACCACGATGCACGGCGTGCCGTCCTTGATGGTCGTCCAGTCTTCTACGTAGCGGCCCACGATGACGGTACCGCTGGCAATGGGCAGCATGGAGTCGCCAGCAATTTCGAAGGCCCGGTACGTGCCCGTATTCGAGAGCATGGGCAGGCGGAACTTGGGCAGCACCTCCAGGTATTCGCGGTCGGCGTAGCCGTTGAGGTAGCCGGCGGCAGCTTTCTGGGGCACCAGCTCGATGTTCTCGTTCTGGTCTTTGTCGACGGTGAAGGCCAGCACACGCAGCTTGCCGCCAGCGGCGGGCGTGGGCGGCTCGGGCTGGTCGTCGGCATCGGCGGTCGCGCTGGCGTCGGGCTGGGGCAGCGAGCCAATTATCTTGGCGTTTTTCTTCTTGCTGAAGTCGGTGGTAACGAGTTGGTCGAGCGTGATGCCGAACAGGCGGGCCATGTTCACCAGCGTGGCAATGCGGGGCTCGGCGCGGCCTTCTTCGTAGGCCCCCACCAGCGAGCGTTTGATGCCCAGCTTTTCGGCCATCTGGGCCTGGGTGAGGGCGAGCTCGCGCCGGCAGAATTTCAGGTTCGTATTAATCATGGGGAGGGGCAGCCGCCGGAATGGCGTAGGATGCTAACGCGAATTCGGCTGGTGAAGTTAGCAACGCAGCCGCGAAGTTACTAATTCACTTAGCTAATAATTTTCTGCCCACCACTTTAGCGTTTAGCGACTTGTTTTTCAACCCACCATTCGTCGTTCTGCCAGAAGTCGCGCCAGCCCACGCGGGCGTAGCGCGGGTTCACGTAGGCGCCCCGTTCGCCCATTTCGAAATGGGTGAGTACCTGACGCGTTACGGCGACGCCCTGCTTCCACACGGTGGGTACGGGGTCGCCGGCGGGGCCGTCGCGCCACGCACCGTCGAAAAGCAGGCCACCGTTGCGCGTGAGCGGGTTATGGGTGTACTCGGCCAAGGCGGCGCGGCCGCTGCTGCCCACCTGAAAATCGAGCGCCAGTTGCCCATCGAAGCGCCCGCCCA
>NZ_BAAGZM010000098.1:0-10568 GCF_054778495.1 Hymenobacter agri | reverse complement strand
TCGCGAGCGCAGCGAAGGCGCGGGCCGCGGCGGCAACGACCGCCCCCGCTACGACAAGCGCCCCGCCCAGGCATCCAGCATCGACATGCTGTTTGGCCTGCGCCCTATTCTAGAAGCGCTGAGCGCCGGCCGCACCCTGGAAAAGATTTTCCTGCTGCGCGGCACCAAAAACAGCCTCGTCACGGACATCTCCACCGCCGCCCGCGAAGCCGGCATCCAAGTGCAGCTGGTGCCCGTAGAGAAGCTCGACGGCCTGACGCGCAAAAACCACCAGGGCGCGGTGGCCTTCGTGTCGCCCATCGACTACGCCCCGCTCGACAACATCGTGTCCGGGCTGTTTGAGGAAGGCAAAGTGCCCTTCCTGCTACTGCTCGACCGCATTACCGACGTGCGCAACTTCGGCGCCATTGCCCGCACCGCCGAGTGCCTGGGCGTGCACGCGCTGGTGGTGCCCAGCCGCGGCGCGGCCCAAATCAACGGCGACGCGCTCAAAACCTCGGCCGGCGCCCTCAACCTGCTGCCCGTGTGCCGCGAGGTGAGCCTGCACGAAACCGTGCGCTACCTGCAGCAGTCGGGCATCACGGTGGTAGCCTGTACCGAAAAAGCCGACGAGGCCGTGGGCAGCGCCCAGGTCGACTTCAGCGGCCCCGTGGCCGTGCTCATGGGCTCGGAGGAAGACGGCATCTCGCCCGACCTGCTGAACCTGGCCGACGTGAAGCTGAAGGTGCCCATGAGCGGCCAGATTCAGAGCCTGAACGTGGGCGTAGCCGCCGGCATCATGCTGTTCGAGGTGGCGCGCCAGCGGGCAAGCTAGAACGATAACTCCCCTCCTCAGTTGAGGAGGGGACGTTTGTGCGCCAGCACAAGCTGGGGTGGTTGGCCTCGTTGAACGAAAACAGAACGACCTGCTGGCAGCGCTTGCGCTTGAACCAGCAGGTCGTTCTGTTTATCGCCGTCGGCGCGGCCGATTTCCCCATTTCAGCCTTTGGCTGAAACATCCCCTCCTGAGCTGAGGAGGAGAGTTGTGGTGCTTAGTTATACCCCGCGCCCTTCTTGGCCTTCACGTCGGCCACGAACTCCTTCACGCGCTGCTCCTCGCTGCGCTTGCAGATGAGTAGCACGTTGTCGTACTCGGCCACGATGAAATCTTCGAGGCCCTGCACCACCACAAGGCGCTCCGACGGCGTTTTGATGACGCAGCCGGTGGTGTCGTAGAGCAGCACGTCGCCGTTCACCATGTTGTTGTTGTCGTCGCGCTCGCCGATGCGGTGCAGCGAATCCCAGGTGCCCACGTCGCTCCAGCCGAAATCGGCGGGCAGCACGTACACGTTATCAGCCTTTTCCATCACGCCATAGTCGATGCTGATGTTGCGGCAGCGCGAGTAGGCCTCGCCGATGAAGGCTTCTTCCTGCGGGGTGCCCAGCTGCTCGGCGCCTTCGTCGAACACCTCGGCGATGTCGCTCAAATACTGGTGGAAGGCGTGCAGAATCACATCAGCGCGCCACACAAACAGGCCTGAATTCCAGAGGAAGTCGCCGCTTTCCACGAACATCTTGGCAATTTCCAGATTGGGCTTCTCGGTGAAGGTCTTCACCTTGTGCAGCTGGCCGCCGGGCAGGCTTTGCTCGTCCATGTACTGGATGTAACCGTAGCCGGTGTCGGGGCGCGAGGGCTGAATGCCGAGCGTGATGAGCACGTCGTTGGCCTGCGCCGCATCGATGGCAATGTTGATGAGGCGGCGGAACTCATCTTCGCGCAGCACGGCGTGGTCGGCCGGCGTCACGATGATGGTGGCCTGGGGGTCGCGCTGCGCGATGCGGTAGCTGGCGTAGGCGATGCAAGGCGCCGTGTTACGGCCAATGGGCTCGCCCAGAATCTGGTCGGCGGGCAGGTCGGGCAGGTGCTCCTGCACCAGGGCCGTGTAGTCGCGGTTCGTCACCACGAACACGTTTTCGGGCGGGCATACGCCGGCAAAGCGGTCGACGGTGAGCTGCAGCATGGAGCGGCCCACGCCCAGCACGTCATGAAACTGCTTCGGATGGTGCGTGCGGCTGAAAGGCCAGAACCGGCTGCCAATGCCGCCGGCCATAACGATGAGATACGTAGAATTCATTATGACAAAGGTAAGGCCGAAGCCGAACGTACGGCGATGTCCTGCGAAGCGGTGCCTCGCTTCGCGTTGCAACAACTGGGGGATGGGCGAGGCGAAACACCGCTTCGCGATACACTACACCAGCCCTTCGCGCAGCAAATCGTGCAGGTGAATGAAGCCGGCAAATGCCCCGTCCTCCGTCACCACCAGCTGCGTGATGTTGCGGCTCTGCATGCGGGCCAGGGCCTCGGCGGCGAAATCGTCCACGTCGATGGTGGCGGGGCGGGGCGTGAGGATGTCGCGGGCGCGCAGCTTTTCCAGGTCCGAGAAGCTGCCCAGCATGCGGCGCAGGTCGCCATCGGTGATGATGCCGGCGAGCTGGCCGGCAGCGTCGAGCACGGCGGTGGCGCCCAGGCGCTTGCCCGAGATTTCGAGCAGCACGTCTTTCAGCGCAGCATCTTCCTGCACCTGCGGGCGCTGGTTCTGGCGGCTGAGGTCGCCCACTTTCAGATAGAGGCGCTTGCCGAGGGTGCCGCCGGGGTGCAGGCGGGCAAAGTCGGCGGCGGTGAACTGGCGGCTTTCGAGCAGGCACACGGCCAGGGCATCGCCCAGGGCCAGGGCGGCGGTGGTGCTGGTGGTGGGGGCTAGGTTGTTGGGGCAGGCCTCTTTCGTCACCGGCGCGTGCAGCACGTAGGTGGCCTGCCGGGCCAGGTAGGAGTCGGCGTTGCTGACGAGGGCGGCCAGCGGCACGCCCTTGCGACGCAGCAGCGGCACCAACACCTTAATCTCGGGCGTGTCGCCGCTTTTACTGATGGCAATGACGAAATCGCCGGGCTGAATCATGCCCAGGTCGCCGTGAATGGCGTCGGCCGCGTGCATGAACAGGGCCGGCGTGCCGGTGCTGTTGAGCGTGGCCACCATTTTGCCCGCAATGTGGGCGCTTTTGCCAATGCCCGTCACCACCACGCGGCCCTGCAATTGCAGGATGGCCTGCACACAGGCCGCAAAATCGGGCGTGGCGGCCAGCGCGTCGGCTACGGCGCGCACGGCATCGGCTTCTTCGTGCAGCACCTGGCGGGCAATGGCGAGCACACTGGCGGATGCGGCGCTGGCGGCGGCACTGCCTGCGGAAGAATGGACGGAAGCGGACATGAACACGAGATGAGGTTGATTTTGCAAAATTGGGGGATAGAATTTAAGCGCCATCCATTTGCCGCAAGCAAGCACCAACCGGCAGCGGGGTATGTAGCCGCCGCCGCACCGGTCGTTTTCGCGCTCTCCGGTCAGATTCTCCGTCTTTGGCCCGTGCGTTTCCGCTTTATGAGCCAACGATTGCAGTAGGTTGCAGCCCGTGCGGCTGGCGGCGGGCCGCGGACGGCAATATGACAAAATTGTTTTCCACAATTCGCAAAAACGGCCCGTTTTCATCGTCGAAATAGGGGTTATTGCTTATCTTCGTTATGAACCGCGAGTCGGTAAGCTTTTCACCAGCGCCTTCATCTTATGTCTTCAGTTGCCCTTCAGGAAGCCCCGGCCCTTACCGCCGATTTGAAACATACACTCAAGGAAGTATTCGGCTACGGCCAGTTTCGGGGAACTCAAGAGGCTGTTATTCAAAACGTGCTGGCTGGACACAATACGTTCGTGATTATGCCCACCGGCGCGGGCAAAAGCCTGTGCTACCAGTTGCCGGCCCTGGTGGTACCGGGCACAGCCATCGTTATTTCGCCCCTCATCGCCCTGATGAAAAACCAGGTCGACCAGCTCGGGGCCTTCGGGGTGAATGCGCAGGTGTACAATTCGACCCTGACCAAAACCGAAATGAAACGGGTGCAGAAAGACGTGATGAGCGGCGAGGTGCGCCTGCTCTACGTGGCGCCCGAAAGCCTGACCAAGGACGACACCATCGAGTTTCTGCTGAAAAGCACCATCAGCTTCGTGGCCATCGACGAGGCCCACTGCATTTCGGAGTGGGGCCACGACTTCCGGCCCGAGTACCGCAAGATTCGCGGCATCATCGACAACCTGGGCGGCAACGTGCCCATTATCGCCCTCACGGCCACGGCCACGCCCAAAGTGCAGCTGGACATCCAGAAGAACCTGCACATGGACGATGCCAGCGTCTTCAAAACCAGCTTCAACCGCACCAACCTCTACTACGAGGTGCGCGCCAAGCACAACACCAAGAAACAGCTGATTCAGTACGTGAAGCAGCACAAGGGCAAGGCTGGCATCATTTATTGCCTGAGCCGCAAGAAGGTGGAGGAAATTGCCGAGCTGCTGCGCGTGAATGACGTGCGCGCTCGCCCCTACCACGCCGGCCTCGACCAGCAGACCCGCATCGACAACCAGGACGCTTTCCTGAATGAGGAGTGCGACGTGATTGTGGCCACCATCGCCTTCGGCATGGGCATCGACAAGCCCGATGTGCGCTTCGTGGTGCACTACGACGCGCCCAAATCCATCGAGGGCTACTACCAGGAAACCGGCCGCGGTGGCCGCGACGGCCTGGAGGGCGACTGCCTGATGTTTTACAGCTACGACGACATCCTGAAGCTGGAAAAATTCAGCAAGGACAAGCCGGTGACCGAGCGCGACAACGCCCACCAGCTGCTGCAGGAAATGACGAACTACGCCGAGTCGTCGGTGTGCCGCCGCAAGCAACTGCTGCACTATTTCGGCGAAACGCTGGAGAAGGACTGCGGCTTCTGCGACAACTGCAAGCACCCCAAGGAGCGGTTTGAGGGCGAAGCGGCCGTGGGCCTGGCCCTGCGCGCCGTGGTGCAGACCGAGGCCCGCTTCAACCTGAACCACATCGGGCAGGTGCTGCTGGGGCTGAGCAATCCGCACATCGAGAGCTACGGCCACAACGCCCTGCCGATTTACGGCACGGGCAAGGAGCTGGGCGACGCGCAGTTCTGGCACTCGGTGCTGCGTCAGTGCCTGCTCAATGGCCTGCTGGAGAAGGACATCGACAGCCTGGGCCTGGTGCGCATTACCGAGAAGGGCATGGACTTCATCGAGAATCCGCGCTCCATCACCCTCACCCGCGACCACAACTTCGAGGAGGAGCAGAAGGCCGACGAGGAAAAGGAGGAAGTGCAGCACGCCGCCGGCCACGACGAAGCGCTGTTCACCCAGCTGAAGGAGTTGCGCCGGCAGGTAGCCAAGCAGAAAAACCTGCCGCCCTACGTCCTCTTCCAGGACCCGAGCCTGAAGGAGATGGCTACCACCTACCCCACCACCCTGCACGACCTCACGCACGTGTCGGGCGTGGGCCAAGGCAAGGCCCAGAAGTTTGGCGCGCCCTTCGTGGCCGCCATCAAGAAGTACGTGGAAGACAACGACATCGAAACCGCTGAGGACGTGGTGGTGAAGTCGGCCGTAAACCGCTCGAAAATCAAAATCTACGTCATTCAGCAGATTGACAAGAAGATGATGCTCGAAGACATTGCCTCGTCGAAGGGCATCACGATGGCCGAGCTAATGGAGGAAATCGAGCACATCTGCTACTCCGGCACCCGCCTCAACATCGACTACTACCTCGAAGAAATGGTGGAGGAAGAAGTGCAGGACGAGATTTACGACTACTTCATGAAGGCCAGCACCGACAACATTGCCGTGGCCATGAAGGAACTCGGCGACGACTTCACCGAAGAGGAGCTGCGCCTGGTACGGGTGAAATTCCTGAGCGAAGTAGCCAACTAACAATCACATTATCTGGCTTTTCACCAAGTAACGCAACACATAAAAAGCCGCCCCGGCCGGGGCGGCTTTTTTGTTGATACCTGAACAATACCCTGCTAGCCGCGTATGGTCAACCACGGCTATTCTGCTGTTTGGCAAGTGTTTTAGGGCTGATTTATGTGGATAGTATATGCGCTGCTGGCGGCCCTGGCCTCGGCTTCGGTGGTTACGTTGTCGAAAGCCGCGATTAAGGATGTACCGCCCAGCCTGGTGTTTGCCATTGAGGCCGTGCTGATTCTGGCGGTGGCCTGGGGCACGGTGCTGGCGCAGGACCTGCTGCCCGAAATCGGCAAGATTGAGCGCAAAACCTGGCTGGTGCTGGTGGCAGCGGGTATCCTCACGGCCACGTCGTCGCTACTGGTTTTCCGGGCCCTGTCCATCGGCGATGCCTCGCGCGTTTCGCCGCTCACCAACATCACGCTGGTATTTTCGGTCACGATGGCGGCCGTTTTCCTTAAGGAGAAGCTGACCTGGCAAGTCGTACTGGGTGCGGCACTCATGGCCGCCGGGGCCATCTTCATTGCCACTTCCAAACCGGCCGCCAAGCCGAGCCAAACCAGTGCCGACAAGGGCCGTCCCGCGAGCGGAACAACTATTTACGAATCGTAGCGCGCCCCATAACAGCTTTTGGCGGGGCATTCACCACCTTGGCCATTAGCAGCTAATTCAAGCCCGACGCCAGCAGCGCTTCGGCTTCGAGCAGCAGCGAGGCGCTCATCAGCAGGTCGTAGAGCAGCAACAATTCTTCGAGGGTGAAGACGAATTTCTGGCAGGCGGCCACGCCGGGCAGCACTAGGCAGCGCGCCTGCGGGTCGGGTTGGTAGCGGGCGCTTTGCTCGTAGAGGCCGGCGATGGTGGCGCGCCACTCGCCGAGCTCGGCCAGCTGCAGGCGCAGGGCCACGTTGCCGAAATACACGTGCAGGCAGCAGCCCTCGGGGCAGCGCGCAATACAGCCTAAGTCGTTGTGATGCAGGGAACGGCACATAGCGAGCAGGAAAATGAAGCGGATAACGGGAATGCGGCCGCCGCCCGTCGGCATCCACGCTGGCGGGCGAGCCGACACGGCCGGAAACGCCATTGGCGCTGCGTTCAACGGCTCCGCACAGCGGCAAAGGTATCGGGCGGAATGAAGCACGCAACACTATTTAGAATTATTCTAAATAATTTTTATTCCGGTCATTCCCTGCCCTACCTTTGCCCTTAAATAGAATCTGTCTAAATAACATACTGATGAACGGCCCGCATTTCCGCTACCTAATTTTGCTGCTAACCCTTTGCTCATTACCCGCTTGGGCCCAACAGACGGGCAGCATCGTGGGCCGCGTAACGACGACCGATGGCGGCGCGGCCGAGTCGGTGAGCGTGGGGGTGCAGGGGCAGCCGCTGGGCAGCATCACGGGCAGCGACGGGCGCTACCGCATTGCGGCGGTGCCGGCGGGCACCTACACGGTAGTGGTTTCCTTCGTGGGGCTGAAGCCGGCCGAGCTGCCGGTGACAGTGGTGGCCGGGCAGCGCGCCACGCTCGATTTCCGGCTGGCCGAGAGCACGGCGCAACTGCAGGAAGTAGTGGTGCAGGGCGCGCGGGTCAACAAATTCAACCGCCCCAGCAGCGTGGATGTGGCCAAAATGCCGCTCAAAAACCTGGAAAACCCGCAGGTGTACGCCACCGTGGGCAAGGAATTGCTGACCGAGCAGCTGGTGTTCAGCGTGGATGAGGCGACGCGCAACGTGCCGGGCCTGCAAAAAATGTGGGACGCCACCGGCCGCGGCGGCGACGGCGGCGCGTTCTACGCCAGCCGGGGCTTCGTGACCTCGAGCCAGCTGCGCAACGGCGTGGCCGGCAACGTGACCAGCGACATCGACGCCATCAATCTGGAGAAGTTGGAGGCCATCAAAGGGCCATCGGCCACGCTGTTCGGCAGCGCGCTCACCTCCTACGGCGGCCTGCTGAACCGCGTGACCAAGAAGCCGTTCGAAACCTTTGGGGGCGAGGTGACGGCCGCGGGCGGCAGCTACGGCTTCCACCGGGTGAGCGCCGACGTGAACACGCCACTCAATGCCGCTAAGACGCTGGCTTTCCGCCTGAACACGGCGTACACCTACGAGGACAACTTCCAGAATGCGGGCTACGCGGGCTACACGCGCAACCTGGCCATTGCGCCCAGCCTGCAATTTGCTCCCACCGACCGGCTGACCATTAACCTGGACGCGGAAATTTACCGGGGCCGCAACATCGGCAAGCAGATTATCTACTTCGACTACCGCGAGCAGGTGAAAAACCTGGGCTTTGCGCGGGCCGACCAGGCGCCGCTCGACTACCGGCAGTCGTACCTGGGGCCGGGCCTGACGCAGGATTCGCGCAGCACCAACCTGTTTGGGCAGGTGCGCTACCGAATTTCGCCCAGCTTCACGTCGACCACTTACCTGTCGTCGAGCCGCAGCTACTCGCAGGGCAAGGGCCCGTATTTCTACTTGATTTCCAATACGGTGTACGCGCTGGATTCGCTGGCGGCGCTGGGCAAAACGGCCCCGGCGGCGGGCCTGCCCCGCCGCGCCGGCGTGCACAGCCTGTACCGAGCCGACCAGTCGACCAATAGCCAGAGCGACACCTACGAGGTGCAGCAGCTATTCAACGGCGATTTCCAGCTGGGCGGCCTGCGCAACCGCGTGGTATTGGGCCTTGATTTCCTGCGGATTAATTCCAACCTAGACTTTTTCGGCGGCAATATCGACGCTGTGCGACTGGGCCTGGACGCCGATGCCTACCGCACCTTCAGCGGGGCGGCGGTGGAGGCGAAATACGCGGCCAACCCTGCCCTGCCGCATTATCTGGTTACGACTAAAGTCAACACCTACAGCGCTTTCGCTTCGGACGTGCTGAACCTGATTGACCAGCTGAGCGTGCTGGCGGCCTTGCGCCTCGACCGCTACGACAATAAGGGCGGCATCTATTACTCGCCCGTAACGGCCTACAACCAAACGGCCCTCTCGCCCAAATTCGGCCTGGTATACCAGCCGGTGAAGGACCGGGTGGCCATCTTCGCCAACTACCAGAACAGCTTCACCAACCTGAACACCAGCTACGTAGACCAGGCAGGCGGCACGCGCATTACGAAGCCCGAGCGGGCCAACCAGTTGGAAGGCGGCGTGAAGCTCGACGCGGCCGGCGGCCGGCTGAGCCTGACCGCGAGCTACTACGACATTCGGGTGCAGAACATTCTGCGTACCATCGGCTACACCGCCAATTTCGTCATCATCGGCGTGCAGGACGGTACCCAGCGCAGCCGCGGGGCCGAGCTGAACCTAACGGCCAGCCCCCTGCCGGGCCTGAACGTGGTGGGCGGCTTCGCCTACAACAATTCGGCTTTCGTGAACACGTCCGACAACGTGAACGGCTTCCGGCCCGCCACGGCTTCGTCGCCGTACCTGGCCAATGCCTGGGTGAGCTACCGGCAGCCCGCGGGCGTGCTTCAGGGTCTGGGCGCGGGCTTCGGCGGCAACTACGCGAGCGACAACAAAATTGTGAACAGCGTATCGCAGGGTACTTTCATTTTGCCCGCCTACACGGTGCTCAACGCCAGCGTGTTCTACGACCAGCCCAAATTCCGCCTCTCGGCCAAAGTGGACAACCTGACCAACCAGAAATACTGGGTGGGCTACACCACGATGAACCCGCAGAAGCTGCGCAGCATCGTGGGCTCGGTGGCGTATAAGTTTTAGGTGGCAGCGAATGCGAAAACACGGTCATGCAGCGCATTCTGCGCATCAAGCAGAGACGAAGCATCTTGCCCGCCACCACTAATTTTCTTCACGATTGGGGCTGCTGCCATAAGCGAGATGCTTCGTCTCTGCTTGATGCGCAGAATGCGCTGCATGACGTTCTTTTAATCTTTCAAACGCTCCCATGACCATTAAGCAAGCCGTTGGCAAACTGCACCTTTGGCTGGGGCTGGCCTCTGGGCTAGTGGTATTCGTGGTGAGCCTGACCGGGGCCATTTTCACGTTCCAGGACGAAATCCGGGACCTTACCGAGCGCGGACGCAAGGTGGAGCCGCGGGCTACGCCGCTGTTGCTGCCCTCGCGCCTGCAAGCGGCCGCGCTGGCCCGGCACCCCGGCGTAGACCGCCACACCACCTGGGTCACGTATTTCGGCCCCGAGCGGGCGGCCACGGTGTTTTTCACCGATTCGGCCCGGCGGCCCATTCTAGTGTCGCTGAACCCCTACACCGGCCGGCTGGTGAATGAGCAGAACCTGCAACGCCACTTTTTCAGCATCGTGCAGGAAATTCATATGACGCTGCTGCTGCCCGAGCCGGCGGCCAAGTGGGTGGTGGGCGGCAGCGTCATCATCTTTCTGCTGATGCTGGGCACCGGCTTGGTGCTGTGGTGGCCCAAACGGAAGCAGGAGCGGCGGCAGCGCCTCACCATCAAATGGCGCGCGCGATGGCGACGCGTGAACTATGACCTGCACAGCGTGCTGGGCTTTTACGTGGCCAGCGTGGCCGGGCTGCTAGCCCTCACGGGTTTGTTCATGGTTTTTCCGGCGCTGCTCGATGCGGCCGTACTGGCGGCCAACGGCGGCCGCACCTACCCGCAGGAAACCGCGGTGGCCAGAATAGACACGCTGCAAGCCGTGCCCGCCGCTACCCAGCCCCTGCCCGACCTGATTTACCGCGCCGTGCGCCGCCGCTCGCCGCAGGCCGAAATGATTCTTCTCGGGCCCACCGG
>NZ_BAAGZM010000097.1:0-10615 GCF_054778495.1 Hymenobacter agri | reverse complement strand
TTGCCGGGCGTGGCCGGTGCATCGCCATCAGCCGCATCGGTGCGGGGCGTGCGGGGCTTGCGCGGCGTGCCGTCTTTGTTCAGCGTCTGGCCTTTTTTGCGGCCGCGCGTGCTTTTGCCGGCCGAAGCCGTGTCAGCCGAATCGGTAGTGTCGTTGTCAGCAGTTGCAGCCGAGCCGCCCACCGAGTCGTAATGCCGGACGATGGTGTGCAGGGCCTGCTCAAACATGCGCTCCGTATCGCTGTCGAGGCGGCGCGTTGCGTCCTTCACCACTTCCTTCAACTTGGCCTTCGTTTCTTTGCGGATGCGAGCCACCACTTCGTTCATGCGGTTGTTCAACTCTTTCTGCAGCTGCTTGGCGGCCGACTTCAGCGACTTCTTCTGGCTGGCTTTTTTGCTGGCGCGGTCGTCGCTTAGCTCGGTCGTTGCGCGGCTGGCTTTCTTGGCCGATTTGCGAGCGGCTTTTTCTTCCGGCGTGCGCTTAGGTGTTTTTTCGGCTTTAACCGGGGAAGCAGGTTTTTTCATGTGAAAAAATATGAGTGGTGAAGGGTGTCGGAAAGAAAGGATGTGGCAATCGAAGCACGCTATTTCGAAATAGGCGCGCTCAAATATAAAATCATTTAAGCGTCAAACGGTTTACTGCGTTTTTTTGTTGATTTAATTCTGCTCTTTTTTCCTTGTTTCTTTGCGCATTGGAACGCCGCTCCCGATTTATAAATCGGAAATCCACCGGCTGATTCTACTTGCTTACTTTTTGTTTTTATGTCTGTTATCCCTGAGCGGTACACCGTTACCGCCGCTTTGCCCTACGCCAACGGCCCGGTGCACATCGGCCACCTGGCCGGCGTTTATCTGCCCGCCGACATTTATGTGCGCTACCTGCGCGCTGCGGGCCGCGACGTGAAATTTATTTGCGGCTCCGACGAGCACGGCGTGCCCATCACCATTCGCGCCCAGAAAGAAGGCGTTACGCCCCAGCAGGTAGTCGATAAATACCATGCCCTGATTCGCGACTCGTTCAAGGAATTCAACGTGTCGTTCGATGTGTACTCGCGCACGTCGTCGGCCACGCACGCCGAGGTTTCCAGCGGTTTTTTCACCAAGCTGAACAACGAGGGTAAATTCATCGAGCAAACCACTCAGCAGTATTTCGACGAAAAGGCCCAGCAATTTCTGGCCGACCGCTACATCGTGGGCACCTGCCCCAACTGCGGCAACGAAAATGCCTACGGCGACCAGTGTGAGCGCTGCGGTACCTCGCTCAGCCCGACCGAATTAATTAACCCACGCTCCATGCTCAGCGGCGCGCAGCCCATTTTGCGCGACACCAAGCACTGGTTTTTGCCCCTCGACCAATACGAGCCCTGGCTGCGCGAATGGATTATCGAAGGCCACAAAAACGACTGGAAAACCAACGTGTACGGCCAGTGTAAATCCTGGATTGACCAGGGCCTGCATCCCCGCGCCGTGACGCGCGACCTCGATTGGGGCGTGCCGGTGCCGGTGCCCGGTGCCGAGGGCAAAGTACTGTACGTATGGTTTGATGCGCCCATCGGCTACATTTCCGCCACCAAAGAGGCTTTCCCCGACGAGTGGGAGAAATACTGGAAAGATGCCGGCTCGAAGCTGGTGCATTTCATCGGGAAGGATAACATCGTTTTTCACTGCATCATTTTCCCGACGATGCTGAAGGCGCACGGTGAATTTATTTTGCCCGACAACGTGCCCGCCAACGAATTTCTGAACCTTGAAGGCGATAAAATCAGCACCTCGCGCAACTGGGCGGTGTGGCTGCACGAATACCTCGCCGATTTCCCGGGCCAGGCCGACGTGCTGCGCTACGTGCTGTGCGCCAACGCTCCCGAAACCAAGGACAACGACTTCACCTGGAAAGACTTCCAGGCGCGCAATAACAACGAATTGGTTGCCACGCTGGGCAATTTCGTGAATCGCGCCGCCGTGCTCACGCACAAATTCTTCGAAGGCAACGTGCCGGAATTGGGCGAATTGCAGCCCATCGACCAGGATGCTTTCGCGCAATTGGCCGAATTCCCGGCCAAAATCGGCGAGCTGATTGAGAATTACCGTTTCCGCGATGCGTTGGCCGAAGTAATTAGCCTTGCTCGCCTCGGCAATAAGTATCTGGCCGAAACTCAGCCCTGGCACCTCATCAAAACCGATGCGGCCCGCACCGGCACCGTGCTGCACGTGTCGCTGCAGATTGCCGCCGCGCTGGCCCCGCTGCTGGAGCCATTCCTACCCGAGTCGGCGCAGAAACTGGCGGCTATGCTTAACCTCGAAATCGGCCCCTGGGCCACTGCCGGCCGTTCCGACGCTCTGGCCGCCGGGCACCAATTGCGCGAAGCCGCGCTGCTGTTCGGCAAGATTGAAGATGCCGTGGTGGAAACCCAGGTGCAGAAATTACTCGATACCAAAAAGGAAAACCAGCTGGCCAATACGCCCGTGACGCCGGCCAAAGCCGACGTGTCGTTCGATGATTTCGGCCGCATGGATTTGCGCATCGGCACCATCACGGCCGCCGAGAAAGTAGCCAAAACCAAAAAGCTACTCAAGCTAACCGTTGATTTGGGTTTGGAGGAGCGCACCATCGTGAGCGGTATTGCCGAGCATTTCATCCCCGAAGCCCTTATCGGCCAGCAGGTGCAGGTATTGCTTAACCTCGCCCCGCGCGAAATTAAAGGCATTCAAAGCCAAGGCATGCTGCTCATGGCCGAAAATGCCGACGGTAGCCTTGCTCTGATGCAGCCCGGCAAGCCCGTGCGCAACGGCAGCGGCGTAGCATAGTGAGAGCAGCAAAAGCGAGTACCCCGAAATTTCATTTCGGCCCACGAGAACGACAATTGTTCGGGCGGGCCAAAATGGAATTTCGGGGTACTCGTTTTTTATTTCACATTCACCACATTCATGGCACGCTCCAGCCCCAGGGCGCCGAATGCCAGCACGGCGTCGCCGGCTTTTTCGATGCGCGTGGGCAGCTCAATCTGCTCATCGGCCGAAAACGGATTCAGCACGTAGTCGACCTGCCGGCCTTTCGGGAAATTCGCATCCACGCCAAAGCGCAGGCGCGCATACACATCCGTACCGAGCGTGGCCTGAATATCCTTCAGCCCGTTGTGCCCGCCGGCCGAGCCCTGGCCTTTCAGCCGCAATTTGCCGAAGGGGAGGGCCAAATCGTCGGTCACCACTACCATATTTTCAGCGGGGATTTTCAGCGTGGCGAGCCAGTGCGCCGCGGCTTTCCCACTTAGGTTCATGTAAGTGGTGGGTTTCACCAGCACGTAGGTGTGGCCTTTGTGCTTGAATTCGGTGGTGAACGCGTGGCGGCCGATTTCAAAGCGCGGCGCATCAAATTTGGCCGCCAGATAATCAGCTACCATAAACCCGATGTTGTGGCGGGTGTCGACGTATTCGGGGCCAATGTTGCCGAGGCAGAGAACGAGAAACTTCATAGAACACGAATTAGCACGGATTTAAACGAATTCCGCGGATTTTGGGGCTGAGCAGAATGGGAATTTTAGCCACGATTGATTCGCTATTCCTTCCAAATAAAAACGCCGCCCCAAAATTGGAGCGGCGTTTTTACTGGTTGGCTGTCGCCGGCCACGAAATCCGCGAAATCCGTTTCAATTCGCGCTAATTCGTGGTCAGTGATTAGCGGTTGGCGGCCATTTCGCCTTTCAGCGCACGCGGGATGGTGATGGTGGCAATGGGAGCCGCGGCGTTGGTGAGGATGGTGTAGTTCTTGGCTTCTACGGCACCCACTTTGATGGATTTGCCGAGCTCCATGCCGCTGATGTTCACTTCCACGTAATCGGGGAGGTTTTCGGCGGTAGCGCGCACTTTCACTTTGCGCAGCTTGCTCACCAGCTTACCACCGGCCAGCACGCCCGGCGAAACGCCTACGTACTTCACGGGGATGTCCATCTTCACTTCTTTGCCTTCCTGCAGCTCGAGGAAGTCAACGTGGAGCAGCATTTCGTTCACGGGATGGAACTGAGCGTCCTGCACGATGGCGCGGTACTTCGTGCCTTCCACGTTCAGGTCCACGATGTGCGCCTCCGGCGTGTACAACAGCTCGCGGAACAGGATAGCGGGCACCGAGAAGTGCACAGTGTCCTGGCCGCCATACAATACGCACGGTACTTGAGCGTCGAGGCGCAATGCCTTGGCGTCCGTTTTACCGAGATTCGCTCTTTTAAACCCTACAATCTCGAGGCTTTTCATAAAGAAGTGGTTTGGGGGATGATAAAAAATTGGCCCATTCACTCCCAACGTCGGGGGCAAACGGGCCGCAAAGGTAAGAATTAAGCGCGCAAAAACCTAGGGCTGACCCGTTTTGAACGCAATGGTGCTGAAAAAGTGCTGAGCATCTTCGGCCGCTCCCACTTCTTGTGGTAGCGAGTACGAGCACCGAAACACGTAAAGCGTGCGGCCAATCAGCACCCAGGTCAATTCCAGCGCGGCCGGAAGTTGGTGAAACTCGTCGAATCCGCTGTATACTTGGTGCATGGCCCTGCCGCCGGGAGCCGAGGGCAACGTCACCGGAAAGCTCGTTTTAAGTTTGGCCTTGGCAAATGCTTTGTCCGGCAAGCGCATAATCTGGCTGATAAACTGTTCGGGCTCCGGCACCAGCACCTGGCCGGGCTTCAGCGGATGAGCCGGGTCGGGAACGGGGCTGAAGACGATGGCATCAAACTCATTGTCGGAAGTATTGGTGGAAAAAATGGCAATCCCGGAGTTAATAAATTCCTCATCGGCGGTGCCGGCATATGGCATCCGAACGGAAGCCACCGAATCGAGGCGAGTGATTTGCCAGGGCGGGGCCGACTGCGCACACGCTGAATAGAACGTAAGGCTGGCTAATAGTCCGGCAAGGAATACGTATTTCAATAGGGTAGTTTGTGATGGATGCGATTGTAGCACTCATTTTTTCGGAGCCTCCGTCTCAAGGGTTGCTTGGCTCGATGGTGCTAAAATACCGCAGCCGTTCCTGGCGCGATTCGTCACCGTCTACATCCACGGTAGTGCAGAAAAAGAAGTACATCACATCCTGCAGGTTAAACCAGCGCACTTCCATGCGCGCCGTTTCGCGCGAATCGGGGTCGACGCCGGTATATACCCGGTGGCTGGCCTGCCCACCCGGGGCGATGGGCGTATTCACAACATACTCCTGGTTCAGCTTGGGCTTAGCCAAGGCCAGCCAAGGTAGTTTCAGTAGCCCCTGCAGGCACTTATCCGCGTTAAGTACCACGGCATCGCTATCGGCCAGCACGGAATTTCCCCTCTTGTGTGCTGCGTTTAATTGCTGTTGCACCATCCCGCGCACATCGATGCGCACCATCATAAAATGGTGATAGCTGCCTTTGGTGAAAAAAGCCATCAACCAGGGCAGGGTCTCGTCCGAAACTTCCTGGGCGCGATACGGTGTGCGCACCGAAACCAGGGTGTCGAGATTGGTGTAGCCCCAGGGCTTATTGATGGCTGATTGGGCCCGCGCCGATTGCGCGCAGAGCAAGGATAGAACCAGGCCCAGCCAGCAGGCAAGGCGCGAATACATGAACATGCCCGCAAATTAATTCGCGCCCGGCACGCTTTTCAGCTGTTCCTGCACAATGGCCTGAGCTTGCATGCGGTCGTTCAGCACGCGCAGGTACTGGCGGGCCTGCGAGTTGTTGCAGGTGAAAGCGGCCTTCTTAGCCCAGTCGATAGCGCCCGGCAGGTCGCCGCGCACTTCGCTGGCCACGGCCAGATTGTAAAAGGCCCGGCCGGCAATTTTAGGGTCGAGGTGGCGGGCCGACTGCTGCCAGAGCGTGGCGGCCCCGGCCCAGTCGCCGGCCTCGGCGCGCTGGGCGGCTTCCTTCATGCGGCCATCCTTCTTGGCTGAGGTGAAATAGTCCCGGTTCAAATCGATGTAGGAAGGCGCAATGCGGCGGGCATAGCCATCGCCGGCTCGCTGGGCCACCCGCCGGATGCACTCCTGGGGCGGCGGCAGCTGGCGGAGCGCTGCGGGGTAATTGTCGCCGTCGCCGCTGAACACGAGTTGGTCTTCCTGCCGGGCCTGGTCGAGTACGAAGCCCTGCGCCGCGCCGTAGGTGCGGAAGCCGGTCACGATTTTCATCAACATCTCTACGTGCACGGTGGGCACCTTGTGCTCTTTGCCCTCCTTGTCTTTCACGGTGCGGAAGCCGTCGGTGTGGCTCAGCAGCATATCCGAGTCGAAGGCTTCGAGCACCACCAGACCATCTACCTGCGTGCGGCGGCACAAGTCCTGCACGTAGCGCGGGGCCAGCGGCGGCAGGAAAAACTCGCGGCTGCGGCCCAGCAGCTGCAGCTGCGCCTGCGTCACCTTAAAGCGGTAGCTGTTGTTGGCCAGCGCCTGGCCCACCACGTTTACGCACTCATCGGCGCCGGCGCGGTCCACGCCCGGCCCCTCGCCGGTGAAGGCGCCTTCCAGCACATCGAAGAATTTGTCGCGGCGCGACTCGGGAATAATGCGGTTGGCGGTGGCCACGCTTTGCAGGTTGGCGGGCATGGGCACCGCCGCCGGGGCCAGCGCCCGAATATGCACCGAGGAGGCGCAGCTGCTCAGCAGCAGCGCGGCAAAAAGGGTGGAGGCGGCAGCGTAGAGCTTGTTCATCACAGTTGCAGAAAAAAGTTCCAGTTGGAAGGTCAGTTCTACAAAATTGTGCCAGTTTTTGGGAAAGGGCAGGGGAGAAGCGCTGAAAAAAGAACGTCATGCTGAGCGCAGCCAAGGCATCTCTACTGCGCAACTAATTCCAATTAAATAGGAATGGTATTGCGGTAAAGATGCTTCGCCTGTGCTCAGCATGACGTTCTTTTTCGTAGTGGCCGATGCCTACACGAACAGCGAGCTGATGCTCTCGTGCGTCACCACGTTGCGAATCGCGGCGGCAAACAGCGGGGCCAGCGAAATGACGTGGATTTTATCGTTGTGCTCGCGCTGCGGAATGGTGTCGGTCGTAATCAGCTCGGTGAGCTGCGAGGCGCGGATGCGCTCGTGGGCCGGGCCGCTGAGCAGTGGGTGCGTGATGACGGCGCGCACCGAGTTGGCGCCGCGCTCCATCACGAGGTCGGCGGCTTTGCAGATGGTGCCGGCGGTGTCCACCATGTCATCCACAAATACCACGTCCATGCCCTTCACGTCGCCAATCACCTGCATTGAGGCAATTTCATTGGCCCGCAGACGCATTTTGTCGCAGACCACAATTTCGGCGCCGAATTTCTTGGCGAAGGCCCGGGTCCGCACCACGCCGCCCACGTCGGGCGAGGCGAAAATCAGGTTTTTCAGGTTCAGCGACTTGATGTAGGGGGCCGTGACGGTAGCCCCGTCGAGGTGGTCGACGGGAATATCGAAGAAGCCCTGAATCTGGCCGGCGTGCAGGTCGCAGGTCATCAGGCGGTCGGTACCCACGCTCTGAATGATGTTGGCTACCACTTTTGCGCCGATGCTCACGCGCGGCTTGTCTTTGCGGTCTTGCCGGGCGTAGCCCATGTAGGGCATCACGATGTTGACTTTGTAGGCAGAGGCGCGCTTGCAGGCGTCCACCATCAGCATGAGCTCCATGAGGTGCTCGGCCGGCGGGAAGGTGCTTTGCACCAGAAATACTTCGCAGCCGCGCACACTTTCGTTGAAGCTGGGGCCCATCTCATTGTCGGCAAAGCGCTGCACGGTAACGTCGCCGAGCGACGTGCCGTAGGCGGCGGCAATGTTTTCGGCGAGGGCCTGCGAGGCGCTGCCGGCGAATATTTTGACCTGTTTCATTGGGGAAGGTGCTGACTAGGTGGAGCGAGAGGCAAAAAGGCGACGCAAATGCGCCGCGAAAAGCAGACTAGTGGAAAAAGCGAAAGGCGCTGACCTCTCCGGGAAGTGGAGAAGCCAGCGCCTTTCGTTTGCTATGCGAGCGATGTCGTTGTCCGACCAGGGCTCGAACCTGGACTTTCTTGAATCAAAATCAAGCGTGTTGCCGGTTACACCATCGGACAATTTCCCAGTGGGCTACGTGCCGTTTGGGAGTGCAAAGGTAGGAAAGGAATTATTCGACGCAAGTTTTTGGCGAAAAAAAGTGCAGAAAAAATGTGCGGCAATCCGGCCGAAAGTTGCTCCTGATTCATTGATGCCTGATTTCAAGGCAATAGGGCTGCTGGCAAGGCGAGTGAGTGGTGCCAAGCTCCGCAAACGTTAGGGTTGGAAAAGCGGCGCCCCTACCGTAATTTTGCGGCCTGAAAATCTGCATAACTTCATCATAAATACAAGCAAATGGCCAATACCGGCAAAATCACTCAGGTCATCGGCCCCGTCGTTGACGTGAGCTTCGCGGGCGAGAACACGAAGCTGCCCAACATCCTCGACGCCCTCGAAGTCACGAAAGACAACGGCCAAGTGGTAATTCTGGAGTGCCAGCAGCACTTGGGCGAGGACCGGGTACGGACCATTGCCATGGACTCGACCGAGGGCCTGACCCGCGGTGCTGAAGTGCGCGACCTGGGTGCTCCCATCTCGATGCCCACCGGCGACGGCGTGAAAGGCCGTCTCTTCAACGTGATTGGCCAGGCCATCGACGGCATTCAGCAGCCTAAGAGCGACGGCGCCCTGCCCATTCACCGCAACGCCCCGGCGTTCGAGGACCTGGCTACGTCGTCGGAAGTATTCTTCACCGGGATTAAGGTTATCGACCTGCTCGCGCCTTACGTGAAGGGTGGTAAAATTGGTCTGTTCGGGGGTGCCGGTGTAGGTAAAACCGTACTGATTCAGGAGCTTATCAACAACGTGGCCAAGGCCTACGAAGGTCTGTCGGTGTTTGCCGGCGTGGGCGAGCGTACCCGCGAGGGCAACGACTTGCTGCGCGAATTCATCGAAGCCAACATCATCCGCTACGGCGACGCCTTCAAGCACTCGATGGAAGAAGGCGGCTGGGACCTCTCGAAAGTGGACCTTGCTGAAATGGAGAAGTCGCAGGCCACCCTCGTGTTCGGCCAGATGAACGAGCCCCCCGGAGCCCGTGCCCGCGTGGCCCTGTCGGGTCTGACCATTGCCGAAAGCTTCCGCGACGGCGACGGCACTGGTGCCGGCCGCGACATTCTGTTCTTCATCGACAACATCTTCCGCTTCACGCAGGCGGGTTCGGAAGTATCGGCTCTGCTGGGCCGGATGCCTTCGGCCGTAGGTTACCAGCCCACGCTGGCTACCGAAATGGGTGCCATGCAGGAGCGCATCACCTCGACCAAGCGCGGCTCGATTACCTCGGTACAGGCCGTGTATGTGCCGGCCGATGACTTGACTGACCCGGCCCCGGCCAACACCTTCGCCCACTTGGACGCCACGACGGTACTGAGCCGCAAAATCGCCGAGTTGGGCATCTACCCGGCCGTTGACCCGCTGGACTCGACCTCGCGCATCCTGTCGGCCGACGTGCTGGGTGCTGAGCACTACAACACCGCTCAGCGCGTGAAAGAGCTGCTCCAGCGCTACAAGGAACTGCAGGACATCATCGCCATCCTCGGTATGGACGAGCTGTCGGAAGAGGATAAGCAGGTGGTGAACCGCGCCCGTCGCGTGCAGCGCTTCCTGTCGCAGCCCTTCTTCGTGGCCGAGCAGTTCACCGGCCTCAAAGGTGTGCTCGTTGACATCAAGGATACTATCAAAGGCTTCAACGAAATCATCGACGGCAAGTACGACCACCTGCCCGAGGCGGCGTTCAACCTCGTGGGTAACATTGAGGATGCCGTGGCCAAAGGCGAGCGTCTGATTGCCGAAGCGAAGTAATTTTTTAAATGTGGAGAATGTGGGAATGTGGGTGATGTGAAAATTGATTCTCAATTAAGTCACTAGCCACATTTCCACATTTTCACATCATCACATTCCCCACATTTAAAGAAATGCATCTCGAAATCATCACCCCCGACCGCAAGGTTTTTGAAGGCGAAGTGACGTCGGCCCAGTTTCCGGGTGCCGATGGTTCGTTTGAAGTGCTGAACAACCACGCGCCGCTGATTGCCGCCCTGAAGGCTGGCGACGTGACGCTGACCGGCGGTGCCGGTGGCCGCGAGGTTATCCGCATCGAAGGCGGCGTGGTGGAAGTGCTGCGCAACAACGTGATTGTGTTGGCCGAAGGCGCGCTGGCTTAAGCTCCGGCAGCTTCGCTAAACCCGATTTTTAGAAAATCCCCATGGCGGTTGGCGTCGTGGGGATTTTTTTATGCGGATTTCCGAAGCTTGCCGCTTAATTTGCAGTACAATTTATTCTTCTTTACATACTGCAAAAATGGTACAACGAGTTTTCTGGGCAGTGATGCTTTGGGTGGGGCTGAGCAGCTGGATGCTGGCCGATGGATTCCGCGAGCAATTCCGGGCTGCTTTTAAGAAGGGCGACGTGGCTGCGGCCGAAAAGGTGCTCACCGATTGGGAAAAGGCCTCGCCGAAGGACCCCGATTTGTACGTGGCCCGCTTCAACTTCTTGCTGAACAAGGCAACCAAGCGCACGCCCGTGACGCCGGCGCCGGTAGCGTGCCGGTGTTGTTCTCATTGTAACGGGCGTACACCTGCGTCCAGAGCATCAGGCGCAGGTATTTGGAGCC
>NZ_BAAGZM010000096.1:0-10817 GCF_054778495.1 Hymenobacter agri | reverse complement strand
ACGGGCCGGCGCGCAGCGCGGGGGGCTACGTCGGCCAGGTCGATGGGCTCAAATTCGGGCTCGGGTGCGGCCGGCTTGGTAGCGGCCAGTTCCGGGCCGCTCATGGCATTGCTGCCAATCAGCATGGGCCCGCGGCCGAGCAGCAGCCAATCACGCGACACATTTGGGTAAACTTCGAACACCTTGCACATCAGGTCGAAACCCGGCTTGTTGCGCCCATCAATCAGGTGCTGCACCACGCTGGCAGTTTTACCTAGAGAAATGGCAAAGCTGTTTTTGGTGAGTCCAAACTGCTGAATGAGTTGGGCAAAACGCTGGTCGATAGACGCAGCGGCAACAACGGGAACGGAGGCGGCCATAGCATTTACACAAATGAGTGCTTGCGCAAATGTATAACCTTATTGCCAGTAAATCTGCTTAGCGGGCTTCCGGCTGGCCTTTTTGCACCAGCTCGGCCAAGCGGCCCCGGGCTTGCAGGCGCGCGTACGGGAAGCGGTACGTTTCTTCGGGAATATCGGCCAAAGGGGCGGCCGGCTGATTGGTGGGATAAAGCAGCAACAGCGCGTGCGGTGTGAGGGCGAACTCCTGCAGCGAAACGGGCGGCGCCCCAGCAGCGAAATTGACCTGACGGGTGGTCGGATTCCAATGCAGTACTTGCGCGAGCGCGGCGCGGGCTGGATGGCTTCGCACGGCACTGTCGGCTAGAAACTCGCTCATGCGCCGGCTCACCGCTACTTCGAGCCGACGCGCCAGCAGGTCCGGCGAATCGGCGACGAGGGCTGAGAGGGCCAGTGGCTGGCCGGTGCCCAGGTCGAAAACCAGGTAGCGCTGCCGCTCATAGTTTGGAGCCCCCCGAAATTCGAGCGACAGCTTAATCGAATACAAGCTGCCTTGGTTGAGCAGCACCTGAAACCGACTTCCTCCCAGGCAGCAATCCTCGGTGGCTACTTGCCGCAGCTGGCGGGGCAGCGAGGCGGTAGTGTCGACCGTAGTTCTGGCCTCCCGCAATACGACGCGGGCAATAGCCTGATTGATGCGTTGGCTGGCGGCTTCATCGGCCAGCCGAACTTGCGGCAAGCTGAATTGCGCGCCTTTGCCCGCGCCTAGCACGGCGTAGGTTTCGGCCCGGGTTGTGGGGCCGCTCTGCGCCGCAGCCGCCAACGGCAGGCCCAGGCTCATGGCAAACAGGCAGCAGCTCAGCAGCAGAATTGATTGCGTTACTGGCAGTTTCATATAAATACAGCGCTACGCGCCAATCCAAAACCAGAAGATACGGAATACGCGCGCCACCACACCGGGCCCCGCCCCTACTCGTAGCGCAGCGAGTCGATGGGGTCGAGGGCGGCGGCTTTGCTGGCGGGGTAGTAGCCCGAGGCCATGCCCACGCCCACGCAAATAATCATGCCCACCATCATCCAGCCCCAAGGCACCAGGAAGGCCCCCGAGCCGACGAAGCTGGCGACCAGGTTGCCACCAATAACCCCCAGCAATATACCCAGCCCGCCGCCGATAAGGCAAATCACCACGGCTTCCATCAGAAACTGAAAGCGGATTTGCTTGGCTGTAGCACCCAGCGCCTTGCGAATACCGATTTCGCGGGTGCGCTCTGTCACCGATACCAGCATGATATTCATAAGCGCAATGCTGGCCCCAAGCAAGGTAACGAAGGCAATAATGCTGCCCCCGGCCTTCATTTTGCCCGAAATCGCATCGAGGTCTTTCACCAGCGACTCGCTGCTTTCGACCACAAAGCTGTCTTCCTGGCCCAGCTTGTCGTGGCGCACGGCCCGCATGATACCGGTAGCCTGGCCCATGAGAAAATCGAGCGAAGTCGGTTTATCGGTAGCCGTTTTCACGTCGTAGCTCAGCGCGCGCTGGCGGGGTAATTGGTTGCCGGTTTCGAGGGGCAGCAGGGCCAGGCGGTCGGCGCCGCCCCCACCGGCTCCGCTGCCGCTTTTTTCGAGCAGGCCCACGATGAGAAAGCGGCGGCCCATTGCCCTGACATACCGGCCGATGGGCGAAATTTTCGGAAACAGCTTGGCCCGGATTTCATCGCCCACAATAAGCACATTGGCGCCGCTATTGAGCTCGGCCTGCGAGAAAATGCGCCCCTCGGCCAGGTTGTAGCCTTGAATTCGGAGATAATTCTCGTCGCCGGCTACCACCTGCATGTTCGGATTGGTCTTGATGCCGTTGGCTTTCATCTCGACAGCTCCGGCAATGAAAGCCGAAAGCCCCACCTGGGCTTGGTCGCCCATGGCCGCCTTGTAGCGCTTGGCCTGCAAAAAATCGATGGGCGGGTAGTGCCGGGCCTGCACCCCGCCCCGCTGAAAGCGGTTGGCGTAGCCTTTGGCATGCAGCTCGAAGGAGTTGGCCCCCAGGCTGGCAAAGGTGTCGGACAGCGAATTCTTCATGGCGTCGATACCCGTCAGAATTCCGACCAGCGCAAACAAGCCAATACTGAGAATCAGGGCCGTGAGGATGGTACGCAACAGGTTGGCCCGAATGGAGCGGAAAGCTTCGCGGATATTTTCGAAAGGACTCATGAATGAAGCAGAAAAAAGGACGCGCCGCGCTGGCAGCTGGGCGCTGCCCATTCTACAATATAGGATTGGCGAAGCTAAGGACCGGATGAAAAGTGGCAGCCGGTGGCTAAAGCCAAGCTACCGACACGGCCGCGCCACGAAGGCTGCGTGCCGCTGCACGGCCAAAGTTCGGCCGCCGCGCCCTAACTTGAACCACCCGCGTCGCAACCTCGTTGGGGCAGGGCAACTCTTTGGACTAAAAACAATGCTGCTGAAACGACTTGTGCTGTTTTTGCTCGTGGCCGGTGCCGGCTTGGCGGCCGCGCCGGCGGCCCGCGCCAACCACGTCCTCATCCCGATGGACAACACCCAGAAGGAATGCCTGAAAGCCTACGGCGTGGCCTTCTGGCTGCTCCAGCGCGAGGTACCCGTCGATTGGCTGCTGAACTACCGGGGCGGCGCGTTTGCCTTCGAAACCAGCGCCGGGGCCGAAAACGAGCTGGCCGTGCGCGGCGTGAGCTATCAGGTTATCAGCGAGGCGCAATACACCGGCATCCTGCAGGAAATTGCCGACCCCAACGCCAACATGGATGTGATGAAGCTGGAGAAAGTGCCCAAGATTGCGGTGTATACGCCCAAGGGCAAGCAGCCCTGGGACGACGCCGTGACGATGGTGCTCACCTACGCCGAAATTCCTTACACCCAGCTCTACGACGACGAGGTGCTGAAAGGCGAGCTACCGAAATACGACTGGCTGCATCTGCACCACGAAGATTTCACGGGCGAGTACGGCAAGTTTTACGCCACCTACCGCAACTACCCCTGGTACCAGCAGCAGGTGCGCGACGCCGAAGCCGCCGCCAAGCGCAACGGCTTCGCCAAGGTGAGCGTGATGAAAGGCGCGGTGGCCACCAAAATGCAGGAATTCATTGCGGGCGGCGGCTTTTTGTTCGCCATGTGCTCAGCCACCGATTCCTACGACATCGCCTTGGCTGGCCTGGGCATCGACATGGTGGAAACGATGTACGACGGCGACCCGGCCGACCCCGCCGCCCAATCCAAGCTCAACTTCAACCGCTGCCTGGCTTTCCAGAATTTCCAGCTCGAGCGCAACCCCTACCAGTACGAGTATTCCAACATCGACATGCAGCCCCAGGAGCGCGGCCTGGGCGAGCAGAACGACTATTTTCAGCTCTTCACCTACTCGGCCAAGTACGACCCGGTGCCCACCATGCTCACGCAGGACCACGAGAAAACCATTCACGGCTTCATGGGCCAGACCACGGCCTTCCGCAAAAGCCTGATTAAGTCCGACGTCATCATCATGGGCGAAACCAAGCAGACCGGCGAGGCCCGCTACCTGCACGGCACGCTGGGCAAGGGTACCTGGACGTTTTACGGCGGCCACGACCCCGAAGACTACCAGCACCTCGTGGGCGAGGAACCCACCGACCTAGCCCTGCATCCTAACTCGCCGGGCTACCGGCTTATCCTGAACAACATTCTGTTTCCGGCGGCTAAGAAGAAGAAACAGAAAACCTAAACCCGGCCCACGCCCGGCGCCCCGACTGCTAAAGCAGCCGGGGCTTTTTTTGGATAATACCCCGCGGCACTATAGATGGTCCCATCAGGCCGGTTGGCCGCTTAAAGCTCAGCTACCAGCCGCGCCCGGTGCTGCCAGCCCATTTCTTACCGAGCCGGCGGGGCCATTCGCCCGGAAAAAAGCAGCCGTAACCCGAACCGCTTGCCAACCCCAGGCAGGGGGCGTAACTTTCAGAATCCTACTTGTTAGCCGTTCGATAAAGTATGCGTCGGAAGCTTATTCTTACCACTCTGATGGGCGCGCTGAGCCTGACTGGCCACGCGCAAGCCCCCACGGCCCGCCCCGATTCGGCAGTTGCTACCGCGCCGCAGCACTCCGGGCGCGCAGTAGCCCTACGCATCGCAGTGCCATCAGCATTTATTGGCATTGGCGTGCTGGCCCACAGCCCGCGTCTCAACCAGACCATGTACCAGGCCAAGCTCGACATGCAGGCCGAAACGCAGGAAACGTTCGGCACGGTGAACGCACATGGCATCGACGACTATACCCGGCACGTGCCCTTGGCCGTAGCCTACGGCCTGATGGCCACCGGCCACCGCGGCACGCTGCCGGCCGTGAGCTTCACGCTGGTGTACCTGCTGGCGCACGAGCTCGATGAGGGCGTGGTGAGCCACCTGAAGCGCATCAGCGCCGAGCCCCGCCCCTACGACCCGCGCGACCTCACCTCATTTCCCTCGTCGCACACCTCGCAGGCTTTCCTCACGGCCACGCTACTGCACGAGCAGTACGGCCGCCAATATCCCTGGGTGAGCGTGGCCGGCTACACCGTGGCGGCGGCCACCGGCACCATGCGGGTGCTCGGCAACAAGCACTGGGCCACCGATGTGCTGGCGGGCGCCGGCATCGGCTTCCTGTCGGCCGAAACGGTGTGGCGCGTATATCCTATGCTGGCACACCTGCTGCCCACCAAACTCAGCACAAAACTCTTGGCCGTGCCTACCTACTCGGCGGCTCAGGGTGCGGGGTTGGCGGTGGCCGTGCAGTTATAGTTATAATAAGATTTAGTCCCCCTGGTTGCGGAGCGCCCCAGGCAGATGACATTGGCAATCAAGTGTCACCTGCCCGGGGCGCTCGTGGTATCATCCCAAGCCGGGCATGTTCGCGGCTTCAGGCAACCGCGGCCAGCGTAGCCGTCAGGCACCAGCGCGTGGCCAGCATGGTATGATTGACGCGCAACTCGACGATAATACTGGCGGGCACGGTGCTGCTGACGGACGCGGCCCGCACGATGCCGGTAGTTACGCGCTGGCGCCAGGCGGGCACCTGGGCGGCGGAGGGAACGGCCCACGGCAGGACTAGCAGGACGCTGTTGCTTTCGGCTTCGCCGGCCGATTCGCTCAATTCGATGGAGCTGGGGTGCGATGCAGCAGTATGTGGCATGGCAGGGGTACAGAAAAAGGTGATTCAGAGCGGGAAAGCGTGGACCAGCGTTGGTAAATATCGGAAAATGTTGGCAATTTTCGACCTGGTCGGTCAGGATTTTCCTGAGCGGAGGCTAACCCCGCCGCCGCATCCGGGGTTATCTTTGTAGCCCGCCGGATTTTGGCGCTTCTCTTCGCCCATGACCATTACCAAAGAAGCCGTTCTCAAAGCGCTGAGCTACGTAGAGGAGCCCGACCTCGGGCAGGACCTCGTCACACTCAACATGATTGAGAACATCGAGATTGACGGCCTCACCGTCGCCTTCACCGTGGTGCTTACCACCCCGGCCTGCCCGCTCAAGCAGCTTATTCACGACGCCTGCGAACGTGCCATTCATACGATGGTGGCCAAAGACGCCAACGTGGTGATTACCATGACTTCGCGCGTGACCACCGGCCGCCACAACCGCGGCGACCTGCTGCCCGGCGTGAAGAACATCATTGCCATTGCCTCGGGCAAAGGCGGCGTGGGCAAAAGCACCGTTACGGCCAACCTGGCCGTGGCGCTGGCCGCAACCGGCGCCAAAGTCGGCTTGGTTGATGCCGACATTTCCGGGCCCAGCGTGCCGGTGATGTTCAACGTGGAAAACGAAGCCCCGCACGTTTTTCAGGGCCCGAACGGCAAAAACCTGATTCAGCCCATCGAAAAGTACGGAGTGAAGCTGATGAGCATCGGCTTCCTGGCTCCGGCCGAATCGGCCATTGTGTGGCGCGGCCCCATGGCCTCGTCGGCGCTCAAGCAGTTCATTACCGAAGTTGACTGGGGCGAACTCGACTACCTGCTGCTCGACCTGCCGCCCGGCACCTCCGACATTCACCTTACCCTGGTGCAAACCGTGCCCGTAACCGGGGCTGTAATTGTGACTACGCCGCAGAAAGTAGCCTTGGCCGATGCGCAGAAGGGCCTGCAGATGTTCCGCCAGCCGCAAATCAACGTGCCGGTGCTGGGCGTGGTGGAGAACATGGCCTGGTTTACGCCGGCCGAGCTGCCCGAGAACAAGTATTTTATTTTTGGCGAAAACGGTGGCCAGCGTCTGGCCGCCCAACACGACGTGCCCCTGCTGGGCCAGCTGCCGCTGGTGCAGAGCATTCGCGAAAACGGCGACCAGGGCCAGCCGGCCGTGCTCGACCCCGAGTCGGCGGTGGGCAAGCTCTTTGCTGACCTCGCCGAATCGGTGGCCCGGCAAGTGAGTATTCGCAACAACGTGGCCCCCAAAACGGCCGTCGTGCAGATGAATTCCTAATCTTCCCCGTGGAAAAACCAACCTCCGCCCCCGCTTTCGACCACCCGCTGATGCCCCGGATTGAGGCCGCGCTGAATACGCTGCGCCCCTACCTGGCCACCGACGGCGGCAACGTACGCGTGGCCAACATCACGCCCGAAGGCGTGCTCCAGCTCGAATGGGAAGGCGCCTGCGGGGCCTGCCCCATGTCGCCAATGACCCGCGCCGGCCTGGAAGACACGGTGAAAAAAGCCGTGCCGGAAATCACGGCCGTTGAGGCGCGGTAGGCCTTTCTCAGCCATTTGAAACACCCAAGCCGAACGTCATGCTGAGCGCCGTCGAAGCATCTCTACCGCAGCAGTAATATTTACTTGCGCGGTAAAGATGTTTCGACGGCGCTCAGCATGACGTTCTCTTTTTACCCTGCTCTCCCAGCCTACTTTCCCACACCACCCTATTCTTCCGCCATGCCCAACGCGCTGAACTCGCCCAGCCTTCGCTCCTGGATTGACATCCGCCCCGAAAGCGACTTCCCCATTCAGAACCTGCCTTTCGGCGTATTCGAAACCGATGAGCGCGGGCCGCACCTGGGCGTGGCCATTGGCGGCTACGTGCTCGATTTGTACGCGGCCAGCCAATTCGGCTTCTTCGACGACCTGACCGAACTGGGCGACGCCCAGCCAAAAGTATTCCGGCGCCGTTCACTGAATGCGTTTTTGCGGCTGGGCCGGCCGGCCTGGCGGGCCGTACGCCAGCGCGTAAGCGAGCTGCTGCGCCACGACGAGCCCCGCCTGCGCGACAACGAGCTGGCCGTGCGCGATTGCCTGCTGCGCCAAAGCGAGGTGCGGATGCTGCGCCCGGTGAAGCCCGCCAACTACACCGATTTCTACAGCAGCATCGAGCATGCTACCAATGTGGGCATCATGTTCCGCGACCCAGCCAATGCCCTGCTGCCCAACTGGCGCTGGCTGCCCATTGGCTACCACGGCCGCACCAGCAGCATTGTGGCGTCGGGCACGCCCATTCGGCGGCCCAGCGGCCAGCGCAAAGCCCCCGACGAGGCTACGCCCACCTTCGGCCCCAGCCGTCAGCTCGACTTTGAGTTGGAAATGGCTTTCGTGGTGGGCACGGGTAGTGAACTGGGCACGCCGGTGAGCATCGACCAGGCCGAGGAACACATCTTTGGTTTGTGCCTGTTCAACGACTGGAGCGCGCGCGACCTGCAAAGCTGGGAGTACGTGCCGCTGGGGCCGTTTCTGGGCAAAAATTTTGGCAGTAGCGTGGCCCCGTGGGTTGTCACGCTCGACGCGCTGGAGCCTTTTCGCGTGGCGGGCCCGACGCAGGAGCCGGCGCCGCTGCCCTATCTGGCGCAACGGGGTGAGCACAACATCGCTGTTCAGCTGGAAGTTGCCCTCGCCCCCGAGAACGGCCCCGAAACCACTATCAGCCGCAGCAATTTCGGGCTGATGTACTGGAGCATGGCGCAGCAACTCACCCACCACACCTCCAACGGCTGCAACCTCGAAGCCGGCGACCTCTACGCCTCGGGCACCATTTCGGGCACTACGCCCGATTCGCTGGGCTCGATGCTGGAGCTGGCCTGGCGCGGCACCCGCCCCCTGCCGCTGCCGGATGGCTCGGAGCGCAAATTTCTGCTCGACGGCGACACGGTGATAATGCGCGGCTTTGCCGAGAAGGAGGGCGTGCGCATCGGTTTCGGCGAAGTGCGCGGTACTGTGCTGCCGGCGCTGTAGGTTGTCCGTATTATTAAAACGCCAAAAACGCCCGGCCGAGTATTCGGCCGGGCGTTTTTGGCGTTTTAATAATACGGACAACTGCTTTACGGAGCTTTCGGTGCGGGCGCGCCAATGGCCGCGGGCGGCATGGTTGGCGGTACCTGATGCACCACTACCACGTAGGGGAATTCCCCTTTCATTTCACTGTAAAGCGTCACATCGAACTCGGGCGACTGGTAGCGCACGGCTTCGCAATTAGGACACGTCACGGGTTGGGCCGTCAGCTTCCGGCTTTTGAGCTCGGCGCGGAGCTCGCGCACACAGCTGGCCTGCCCGGTTTTCAGCAGCACATCCTGGCCCGGGCGCTGCGGCCGCACCACCATGCGCGCCGTGGGAGCCGAAGCGCCGGCGGGCGTAAACGTCCAGCTGGCTTCCTTGGCCGCGTTGGTAGCGCCCACATACGTCCACTCCGAAGACAGATGGTCGGTTACGACCTTGCCCGATACCTGCACCGTGGGGTCGGCACCAATGGCCAGCAGGTCGGTGAGGGCAATGCATTGAGCCCGCGCGGCAGACGCAAAAACCAACTGGCTGCCAAGTAATGCCAGAAAGATAAAGATTCTCATGGATAGTTTTTGGGAGATTAACGACCTAGCTTTCCAGAGAATACGCAAAAACGCGGCCGAATAAATCTGAGTGATGGTTCAATCAGATAAAATTACGGATATGTTTTCAATCCTTCTTCGTTTCCTCCCTAAAAGAGTGAACCTTGTCGGCCGACGGCCCCTGCTGCTGGCTCAGTGACGGCGGGAGCTTCCTCCGTTGAACTTGCGGTAATTAATTCGCTGTCAGGCAGCAGCGCCATTAGCTCAGCTTCAGAAATGATGGGCACCTTGAAACCCAACGCCTTTTCGCGCTTGGCCGGGCCCATGTTATCGCCGGCCACGAGGTAGCTCAGCTTTTTGCTGATGGAGCCGGTGATTTTGCCGCCGTTGGAGGTGATGAGCTGCTGCAGCTCTTCGCGGCTGTGGTGCTCGAACACGCCCGAAATGACGAACGTGAGGCCCGCCAGCCGGTCGGAAGCCGGCACGGGGGCTTCGCCGGTTACTTCGAGCTGCACGCCGGCCGTGCGCAGGCGCTCCACCAGCGCACGGTTTTCGGGCTGCTGAAACCAGTGCGCGGCGGCCACGGCAATCACGCCGCCCACTTCGGGCACGGCGGCCATGTCTTCGGCCGAGGCGGCCATCAGCGCGTCGATGCTGCGGTAGTGGGCGGCCAGCTTCTGGGCCACGGTTTCGCCCACGTAGCGAATGCCTAGGCCAAACAGCACCCGCGGAAACGGCACCTGCTTGCTGGCCTCGATGCCGGCGATGAGGTTGTCGATACTCTTTTCGCCGAGGCGTTCGAGCGTCACGAGCTCGGGCCGGCGGGCGGGCAGGTCGTAGATGTCGGCGGGCGTTTTCACCAGGCCCAGTTCGAAGAATCGGCCCACGGTTTCGGCTCCCAAGCCATCAATATTCAGCGCCTTGCGCGATACATAGTGTTCGAGCCGGGCCTTGAGCTGGGGCGGACAGCCGCGCTCGTTGGGGCAGCGGAAATGGGCCTCGCCCTCGGGCCGCACCAACGGCGTGCCGCAGGCCGGGCAGGTGGTAGGGTACTGAATGGGCACCGCCTCGCCGGGCCGGGCAGCCAGGTCGACGCCGGTGATTTTGGGGATGATTTCGCCGCCTTTCTCCACGTACACCATATCGCCGAGGCGCAGGTCGAGCAGCTCTATCTGGTTGGCGTTGTGCAGGGTGGCGCGCTTCACTACGGTGCCGGCCAGCGGCACGGGCGTGAGTACGGCCACGGGCGTGACGGCCCCGGTGCGGCCCACGTTGTAGAGCACGTCGTTGAGGCGGGTGCGGGCGGCCTCGGCGGGATACTTATAGGCGATGGCCCAGCGCGGGCTTTTGGCCGTGTAGCCCAGTTGGTCCTGCTGGCGCAGGTCATCGACTTTGATGACGATGCCATCGGTAGCCACCGGCAAATCGAAGCGCTTTTTGGCCCAGTTGTGCACGAAGTCCAGCACTTCCTCAATGTTGGAGGCGCGCCGCCAAGTGTCGGAAACCGGCAGGCCGTACTGGCTCAGGGCCTCCAGCGCGGCGCTGTGGCTGGCGAAGTGGCGACCGGGCGTGAGCAGCGAGTAGGCGTAGAAGCGCAGCTTGCGGGCCGCCACCTGGGCCGAGTTCTGGAGCTTGAGCGTGCCGCTGGCCGCGTTGCGCGGGTTGGCCAGCAGGGCTTCGCCGTTCTGCTCGCGCTCGGCGTTC
>NZ_BAAGZM010000095.1:0-10838 GCF_054778495.1 Hymenobacter agri | reverse complement strand
TCAGGTAACGCCCGACGTTGGGCGCGACTTGCCCGGCCAGGTCGTTGGCCAGCGCCAGCGCCGGCAGCTCGCCGGTCACGGCCGGCAGGTTCTTCTTTCCCTTTGGTACCATCTGGTTTTTTGCAATTGCAAAAATTGAGGCTGCAAGTGCACTCCAAATGTACGCAAAACTTAGGTCCGATAATTAATGATTATGGTACCTAAG
Source organism: Hymenobacter agri (assembly GCF_054778495.1). Classification (NCBI taxonomy): domain Bacteria; kingdom Pseudomonadati; phylum Bacteroidota; class Cytophagia; order Cytophagales; family Hymenobacteraceae; genus Hymenobacter; species Hymenobacter agri. The sequence continues at coordinate 10,633 of NZ_BAAGZM010000095.1, read as the reverse complement.
TTTTATAGAGTGATGACTTATGATTATATACTACCTATGCACGATTTATTCTTCCAGAATGGATTGTTCAGTCTTTCCTTTTTGTTGAATCTCGGCTTTTACTCATTTTGCCCTGTTACTTATATGAACATCACTACCCCCGAAGAATTAGCTGACCTGCTTGACCAGCACTGCCAAAGCTGGACGCACACCCACCGCAGTAGGTTGCTGCCGCTGCTAGAAGAAGCAACTGTACCCGATTCGCTGCATGACCAGCGGGGGCTAGAGCGCATTGTGTTGGGCTTCTGGTTTAAAGAAGGCAAAGCGCAGCGTGAACGGGAATACACCACCGATACCGACGAGAAGGTGGGCTCGGTACGGGTGGAAGATTTGCTGCCGGCAGCATTTGCTTACTACCAGCAGCGCTACGAGCAGAGCACTAATCCGTACTTGAAAGCCCGCTACGCGCTGGTGCTCTGGAATGCGCCCAAGCCCAATACCTACGCTCGGATGGGGTCGTTGGCACACACGCATTTACTGGAGGCGCTGGCCATAGCAAACTGTAGAGGCCGTGACAACCGGATGGACTGCATCCGGATGCTGGGCACCTGCTGCGACTTGGCGCTAGTGCTACGGCACCGGCAGCCCGATACCATCCAAGCTGTGCTGGACCGCTTCACTGGCGCGGTACCGTTCGAGGCTGAGGGGCGCATTCCGCTCTTGCGGTTGATAGCGGATTTCGGCAAGCTGTTTAAGCCAGACGTGTTGACCGATGAAGTCAGCCTAGCGTGCGAGACACTATTCGATGACCTGTTTGCGGCCGGCGAGTACGATGCATGCGAGGCCATGTGCCCGCTAGCCCGCACCGTGGCGCAACGCCGGGGCCTAGCTGTGGCTGATTGGTTCAACCGGCTGGGGCGGACCCATGAAGCTATGGCTGAAAGACGTCTTTCGGACCCCAGCGGGTTGGCGCCTTATGAGTTCTATCGCCGGGCGACTGAGGACTACCGCGCCGCTGGCAATACGGCTGCTTACGAACAGGCATTTCAGCGCCTGAACGAGCTAAAATCCAAGATTCGACTGGGAGTCACCAGCTTTGAACTCAAACCGGAGGATGCCCAAGCTCTGAAGGCCAACATCGACGACCGCATCCAGCGCCTGACGCAGTATAGTGCCCACGACCTGCTGGAATACCTCACTGTCCACCCGGAAGTGCTCCCGGACTATGCCAGCGTGCGTGCGTTTGCGGAGCAGCAAAAGGGCTCTTTCTTTGCCTCGCTGCCGACTTCCCAACTCGATGAAAACAAGAATACTCGCCGGGTGCAGTCCGACGAGGAGATAGATAAGCTGACCGCTGACGCTTACGAGGGTATACTCAATTTCCGGCTTGCCTCTCTGGTGCCCTTGCTGGCGGCGTGCTACCGGGCGGGCAATTTCAACTACGATTCGTTCTGCGCCTTTCTGGAGCAGTCCAGCTGGATTGCCCAGCCACTAAGCGAAACCGCGGTCAACGGCCAGGAACAAGTCTATTCGTGGAAAGACTTGATTTACCCCATCCTACGTGATTTCTTCCAGCAGTTGGCCATTGGTATAGAAGGGGGCCGCGAAAACTTTGTCTTGTCGATTGACTCCCTGACCGTGAAGCTGGAAGGCCTGCTGCGCGAACTGCTGCAGCGCTCCGGCGCAAACACCACCGCCAACGACAAGCACCAAGACCTGCGGGAGGTGTTCATCGAATCCCTACTGAACCATGCCGTGGCGCAGGAATTGTTCGATGAAAATACGCGCTATTTCCTGCGTTACCTGCTGCTCGCGCCCGGGATAAACCTGCGCAATAACGTAGCCCACTGCTACTACCGCTATCAGGACCAGTATTCGTTCGATAAAATCATCCTACTGTTGTGCGGCCTGCTCCGTATTGCCAATTTTCGCTTCGAGCCTCTGGACCTACGAGCCGAGGCCCCAACCGATGAATCAGCTCCATCCTAGCTGGTTTGGCCGTTACCCAGGCCTACGTGAAAAAGTAGAGCAGTCGAGCACGGTTGATACGCTGTTTTGAATGATACTCAAGTGGGAGCCTCACTGCATGGGTGAGGCTCCTTCTTCTGTGCAGCTATTTTAGCTTCTCCCGCATTTTGCTGTCGAATAAGTAGGTCGGCTTTTTCTTGTCATAAACTCCTGCTCGCCCATACAAGATGTCCTCGTAGGGCATTCCATTCTTCGCGTACTCAACGTAGAGTGAAGGGTATCCCGAGTACTGGTCAGTTTGCATATCTAGCTTGACGATGTAGTCGTAGGGTATCCGATAGAAAGGGTGATAGGTGATAACGGTGTAATCCGGGTTGTTAGCCCTGGTTTTATCGTCCCAGTCCAAGAGGTCCCATTTTCCGCTTTTATCGAAAATTGCCTTGCCGCCCATTCCGATGAATTCGATGCCGTTGTCGTAAAAATCCCAAAACTGCATTTTGAACCAGGAGCTGATTTGGCCGGCAGGGGTTGGTCGAACCTCGGGATAAGAGTGGTCGTCTACCGAGCGTACGATGACGCTATCGTACCGAAACTTAACCCACGGCTCGTAGTAGGCCTGCTCCCAGGGCTCGTTGCCGAGCTTCTTTAGCAATGCCTTCATCATTTTATCCCGCAGGGCAAGGTTCTTTTTGAGCCTGGTAGCATTACTTTGCTTGGGTGCTGTCTTCGTGCTTCGTTGGTTTTCGTAGAGGAGAATCTTAGCTATCTCCTCAATCTTAGGCGTGGGCAGCGAGTTGATTTTATTCAGCAGCCCATGAAAATCGATGATATTCTGGTCGCTGGTGAAGGCAAAGCGCTGCTGGGTATCGAAGACTGGGTAGCTCTTCTGCTTTTTGCCCAGTATTAACACGAATAGCTGGTCGTAGCTCTGGTAAAGCCCATTGGCCAAAAAGCTGTCGATGGTGTACTGGATTTTCTTGGTGGCCTTGGTAGTTGTTACCTGCACCGCGACCCGGTTGAAGTTGTCGGCCAGGTCGATGGCTGGAAAATTGTTCTGCACCGAGTTGATGTTGTGCAGGTTGTAGCCATACATGCTGTTGAGTAAGCGGCAGATAGTATGCTCCGAAAAGATGTTGGCATCATACAGGTTGAGGGCATTCCGGTTTGAAAGCTCTACTTCCCATCGGGTCAGCTCGCTCACTATCTTTTTTAGTTCTTCTTCTCGCTTAATCATCTACCAAGATTAGGACGCATCTCACTGCCAGTAACCCTGCACGAGGTCTGGTATGCACGAAGATAAACAGCACCCTTCCTATCATTCTTGCGACAGCCCACCGCGCTGGCCCGGCCCAGGCAGCGGCGCTCACTCGGGAGCGGGGCCAGCTCTCCTCTGCTCCCGCTGGTCGCGCCGGAATGCCGGTCCCGCTCCCGGTGCGCTTTGCAGCCCCGGCTGGGCCTCCCCCCCCTTTTATTGGCCGCTGGCCGAACCGGCAAGGGCCGGTACCGCCAGCGGAGTGCTTGAGCCGGCGTACGCCGGCAGTTTTTTATAAGGAACAAGGGGGAAGAAGGAATTAGTGCAGTTAAAACGGCGAGCTTATTTTAATTAAATATCGTTGTCTTTTTAGCAACAAAAACGCTTTAAATTGCGTTTAATAGGATAAGCAAGTGGTTGTTCACTATCTTCTTAGCCCTGTTAAGCGCCATGCTCAATCCTGAATTCTTCCCTACCCCGGCCGCCGTTATTCAGCGCATGCTCGACCCGTTTTTCAATCCCGCTCCCACCGGCGACGAGGAGCAGAGCAGCGACCGGTACCGCCGCTACAACCCGGCCGCGGCGGCCCTGCGCAAGCTCACCATCCTAGAGCCCAGCGCTGGCAGCGGGGCCATTGTGGATGAGCTGACAGCTTGGCTCGACCGGGAGGACTACCACAGCCGAAGCGGCAAGCAAAACGTGTACTGCTGCGAGGCCGACCCCGAGCTGCGCGCCGTGCTTCACGACAAGGGCTATAAGGTCATTGCCAACGACTTCCTGAACTACCGGGGCGACCATTTTTTCGACCTTAATTATCATGAACCCGCCTTTCTCCAACGGTGACCGGCATTTGCTCAAGGCCTGGGATGTGGTAGCTGGTGGCGGCGACGTGGTGTGCCTGCTCAACACCGAAACGCTTGCCAATCCGTACTCCGAAACCCGGCAACTGCTGGCCCGCCTCATCGAGGACCACGGCACGAGCGAGGCACTGGGTGCCGTTTTTACCGAGGCTGAGCGGCCCACCAACGTAGGCGTGAGCCTAGTGCGGTTGCACAAGCCGGCCAAGGCCGACAGGCTCACGTTCGAGTTCAGCAGCCGGGGCCGCCGGGGGCCGGAGCTGGACGAAACCTGTTTGCCAATGCCGTCGCCACCCGCGACGTTATCGGCAACATGGCGGCCGAATACGAAGGGCTCAAAGCCCAGTACGCCGCCTACCTGCAGGCCCGCGAGGGGATGAAGTTCTATGCCAAAAGCCTGCTGCGCAGCGAATACCAGGACGTGCTGAAACTGGCCGAGGCCAGCCTGGAGCGCGGCAGCCTGCGCACGAGCTACAACAACTTCGTCGACGAAATGAACCAGCAAATCTGGGGGCTGGTGCTCGACAAGGTGAACATTCAGAAGCTGATGACGGCCGACGTGCGCCGCAACTTCGTGGCCTTCAGCAAGGCCCAGGGCTACCAGGAATTCACCCACGAGGCCGTGGCCGAGCTGGTGGCGCTGGTGCTCGACAACCGCGAAACCATTATGGAGCAGGCCGTGGAATCGGTGTTCGACACCTTCACCAAGTACCACAAGGAAAACCGTCTGCACGTCGAGGGCTGGGTCACCAACTCACAGTGGAAGGTAAACCGCAAGGTGATTCTGCCCTACGCGGTGGAGGAAAGCTATTCCGGCAAGGGCTTCCGGGTGAACTGGAGCCGCCGCGACGACTACGCCGACATCGACCGGGTGATGTGCTACCTGACGGGCGAGAATTACGATACCTGCGTGGGCATCGACACGGCGCTGGACCGCTACGGCAACCAGAATTCCAATCCCAATGGCGTTTGGACGGTGTACAGCCGGTTTTTTGAAATCCGGGCCTTCAAGAAAGGCACTGTGCACCTGATTTTCCGCGAGGAATTTCTCTGGCAGGAATTCAATCTGCGGGCCTGCGCCGGCAAGCAGTGGTTGCCCGGCCCCGAAATGGCCGCCTACCGCGCCCGCCAGGCCAAAGCGGCCACCGGCAAGACGCACCCCCTGGTGCCCGAGACAGAGCAACTGGCCGCGCCCGGCATCCAAATGCAGCTGCAGCTTGCGGCCTGAGTACCGTTGCCGGCGGGCGGGTTGCCGCCCGCTGGTACGCGCTGGGGGCAGTGGCGCATTATCCTGCTCCCGTAAGGCCGGGAAGCGTTATACTGCGTCCATGAAAACCTCACCCCCTGTCTCGCTTCCCCCCGGTGCTATCCCGCCGGCGGGCCAGCAATTCAGCTACCTGCTGCGGCACGGCCGCTTCACCTTCACCGAGCGCGAGTTACAGGAACACCTGCAGATGACCTATCGCACCATCAAGCAGCGCGAAGCCGACCCTTCCGGCCTGACCGTGGCCGAGGCGCTCCGGGTAGCCGAGCTGCTGGCCGTGCCCGTGCACACTGTGCTGGATGCGGCCCTGGCCGATGCGCGGGCGGCTGGGGCAAAGCATTAGGGCGGTTTGGCACATTTTTGCCTAACTTTCGTTTGCCGTAGTAGACCACCCAGGCGAAACAACATGGATACCCTCGTAAAATTCGGCCCCAAGGAAGCAACCCGCGAGCAGCGCCAAGCGCTGTCGGACCGGGCGGCCGCGCTGAACGCGACCCAGGACCGCCAGCTGAGCCCCTTTGCCGAGCAGCTGAGCCAGCGTTACATCAACGGCGAGCTGAGCCTGGCCGAGGTAAATACCCAGCTTGATGCCTATTACCAAGCCCAGAGCCAGACGCCGGTCCCCACGCGGGGTGCCGATGGCATCCTGGCAGTGGCGCCCCGGCCGGCACCCGCCGTGGCCAAGGCCCGCTCTTTATCGCACTAGCCCTTCGCTTCTTAATCTATTCGCTAACGCCCTGCCGGTTGGTGGGGCGTTTTGCTTGCTTACCCAGTTCCCGCGCGGCTTTTTTCTATGACTGACGGTTTTACCGACCCCCACACCGGTGTCCTGATTAACAAGCTCAACATCGCCGATGAGGACAAGCTGGCCGAGGTCGAAGGCAACCGCTTCCACTTCCGCCTGCTGGAGGTACTGGCCAGCCACGTGGAAGTAGCGCCTCACAACGCCCAGGGCCTGCAGGAGTTGCACCGCCACCTTTTTCAGGATGTTTACCAGTGGGCTGGCGAAACGCGCGCTTGGGGCGAGTTCCAGGCCACCAAGTCAACATCGGCTGATAAGGAGGGCTCCGGCATGTACACTATGTACTTTGGCAGCTACCAGCAACTGCCCGCGCACCTGGATGCCATCGGGCAGCAGCTGGCCGCTGAGCGCTTTTTGAAAGGGCTGGACAAAGACCAGTTCGTGGCGCGGGCCGCCTACTACTTCGACCAGTACAACTACGCCCACGCCTTTCGGGAGGGTAATGGCCGGACCCTGGGCGCGGCCTTTCAAGTGCTGGCGGAAAATGCCGGCTACGACGTGAACCTTGTTGCGCAGTCGCACCCTAAGCAATACAACCAGGCCCGGGACTACGCTATTCTTCGGCCTACCGGGAACCCGGAAACAGATTTGCAGCCGCTCCGCACCTTCTTGGGCCAGATTACCACGCCCCTCCCGCAGCTGGTGTTAGCCCCTGCCGCGCCCGTGGCAGTGTCTGGTTTTCTGCAGCGCGTGGATGCCATGCGCGAGGTACAGCAGAGCCAGGAGCCCATCTGGCGGGCGCTGCTGGGAGGGCGCCACACCGCAGTAGCCCGGCAGATTATGCAGGGCACCCGCGGCGTGGTGCACCCCGACGCGCAGCAGCCGGCGCGGCTGGCCATCCTGAAAACCGGGGCCGAGCTGCTGGAGCAAATGTCCGCCAAGATGGAAGATGCCCGGCTGCGCCAGCGCGTGGCGCGGTTGCTAAAGGCGTTACCTCTGGTTACAGTAGTGCTGCTGGTGGTCGGACCGCCGCTGCAGGCCGCGCCATCCACCGGCCCGGAACAACCGAAAATACCCGTAGCCAGCAAAGACGAGCCATTGCAAAAAGCCCCGGAGTTGAAGCGTCGAGGTTCAAAGTTGTGAGTTCGAAAGCGAGATGATTTGGTGCCTCCCAAGACGCCGGTGCGAGCTTTTATACGTATCTTGTAATGGTGGAAAAGGCCCTCTATTTCTCCGAAAACGAGCAAACCAAGCAGCAGCGTCGCGAGGTGGTGAAGTTTGCGGTTGGCGTGTCAATGAGCCAAAATCGCCTGCCCTCAGCGCTCCTTGTAGAGCTGCAGGACCAATACATTGCCGGGCAGATTGACCTGGAGCAGTTGTCGGCCGCGCTCGACGCAGAGTACCAGCCAGCCCCTGGCCCTGACCCCTTCGCCAGGTATGCGCCGGGAGCCGGTTCGCAAGGGGAGTCGGCCCATCGGTACGAGCCATATCTGCACTTTGATGAATCGAGCGTAGGCCCTCACCTGCCGTAATGGTAGCTTTACTAAATCCGGCTGATTTAGCGCAACTATAGGCCCTGAAAAGGTGTTTAAATAGACTAGGGCCTAGTATTGCCTTTCTCCCTCTGGTTCCCAATCCAGCTTTGAGGAATATGCTTTTCAGTCACACGAAAGGCTAATAGCCCCGGCTCACACATCCTGTACTCATGGAAAAGCTCACCCCTTCTGCTATGGTTGCAACGCCCGCGCCGCAAGTGGTACCGGCCCCCCTGGCCGAGCACCTGCCCACGCTATTGTGGGACGTAGACCCCGACACCATCGACCCGCAGGCCATGGCGCGTACCATCGTGCAGCGCGTCATTCAGCGCGGGAGCAAAGAAGACTGGGCGGCCATGCTGGAATACTACGGCAGGCCCCGCGTGCAGGAAATCGTTGAAACGGTACCCTATATGTCGGATGCCGCCATTGCGACCGTATGCCAGTTCTTCCACATCGAAAAGGAAACGCTTAGATGCTACCAGCGCAAGCAGTCGATACCGCAAACCTTCAACTCCTAGCGCAGCTGATGCAGGAGCCCTTGCTAAAGCCGTTCGTCCTGGTAGGGGGAACGGCTTTGGCGTTACATCTGGGCCACCGTCGCAGCCGCGACCTCGACCTGTTTTCGGACGGCCCCACGCCGATTGATGGAGAAATCAAGGACCTGCTGATAAGCAAATATGAGATGCGGGCCGACGGTGCGCTCCAGCGAATGCGGGCCCAGGAGCCGGAATGGGACAAAGCCGCCATCCAGGGCGTCATTGGCCAGGTCAAAACCGATGTGGTGAATTACGGCTTCCCGCTGTTGCAACCGGCCGTGCTCTATCTTGGCTCCAACATTCGAATGGCCTCACTCGAAGACCTGAGCGCCATGAAGCTGGCCGGTGTGGTGATGAGTGGCGAAAGGCTTCGGGATTTTGTAGATGTGGCCGCGCTAAGCGAAAAGCTTACCCTGAACCAGATGCGCCAGGCCTACGAGGGCCGCTTTAATACCTCATCATCCGAAGTGCCCCGCGCCCTGGCCTTCCACGGCGACATCGATTTCAACATGAAACCCGAAATGCAGGGCTACCGCTGGCCCGCCATTGCCACGCGCCTGGAGCAGATGCAGCGCAGCCCCGACCGCCTGTTTCCACCCATCGTGGAGCAACGGCTGGTGATGCCGGTGATGGAGCAACTACGGGAAGTCAACAAACAAAAAGCCCCCGAACCGAAGCTTCGAGGGCCAAAATTGTGACAGCCTAACGTGAAAAAGTAGCCTTGAGTATTAACGAAGGGCCCAGTTATATCCCCGGCGGTAAGACCATAGCGCCAAGCTGGGGGCGATGTCTTCGGTGAAGCGGTAGCGTCCGTAGGCAAACAGAGCAAAAGCTACCCCGAGGCCCCAGCCCCATACTGGACTGGCTGTGGGAAACGAGCTGATGACAAACTGCCGAACCAACCAGCCGGGCAGCAAGCAAGTAACCGCCACACAAACCGAGAATGGCAGTAGCCACAGCCAGCCCTCGCGGCGATGCTGGGCAACCACCAAGCCTTTGAGCCAGTATAGGCCGGCGTAAAACAAGTAGGCTATGACACCGATTCCCAGCAAGCGGACTGCCCCGAGCACTGGCCCGAGAAAATCCAGGGGAGCCATCACTACGAAACCCAGCATTAGGAACGGAGCCGCCAGCAGCACTTCAACCACCACCCGGGACCCCGCCACCAGTACCCAACCAATTAACTGCCCAAGCCCTTGCCCCAGCTGCCGCGAGGCTTGGTAGGAGTGCTGCTCGTTGCGGCCTTCGTCGAGTCCTCTCTGGTAGTCTGACATAGCAGTACAAATAGTGGAAGGGAACGTGCCTTACCGCAGTTTCAGCGGGCGGAAGTATCCTTTTAGCTGCTTCTAAACGGCGAATGAAGCATTGGTGTTCCTGTTTGGCTGTTTCTGAATGGGTGGGCTGCTTCGTGAGCGAGCCAACGGCTACTTAAAAGAGCGGGCTTTAAGCAGGTCAGAATTCGCCAGCTTGAGTTTGATATTTCGCCCGCCGCCCTTTTCATACACTTCGATGATGAGCTGTTTTTGTTCAGGGATGGTGAATTTCTTGAAGATGTAAACCTGCTCAAGCTGCCCTTTGGCATCAATCTTTTTCAGGCTTCCGTTGAAGACGTAGATGGGCGCGATTTCCAGCGCCTGCTCGGCCGTGCGTTTGGCCACTTGCTTGTCTTGGATGTAGAATTTGACGAAGTCCACATCGTAGGTCACGTTCGACTTATTGGCGATGTGCAGCGGGAAAAACAGCGTTTCCTGCTTGTAGCCCACGTTGCCGGCGCGCACGCTGAGCTGGTTGGCGCTCTCGCTGGCCGAAGTGCCGCCCACCGCCAGCGCCTGCCGGGAATACGCATCCAGATTGCCCTGCGGGATGGGCGAGTTCGACAAAATGGCTTCGCCCTGGGCCGACGAGGCCGACCCGGCAGCACCAAGGTCTAGGCTGAGTACCTTGGGGTCATGCTGGTAGTTCACCACAAAGGAATAGAGCTTGCCATCGGAGGTCAGCACGGTCATATTTGATTCCGGAAAACCGGCCGACGCCGCTTTCACACGCACGATGTTTTCCGCGCCGGTGGCCTTGGCCGCAATCAAGCCCGAGCTGCCCAGGTCGACGTAGGTGACCGGGAAGGGAAATACCAGGTGGGTCGTTTTCTGGTCGCTGATGTAGAGCGGATAGGTGGGCAGCTTGTTGGCTTCCGAGTATTGCAGCATCCGGGCAGCCGAGGTCTGGGCCCGCACCGGAGCAGCCGCTATGCCCAGTAAAAGGGCGCTGGTAGCAAATAGGATAGTTTTCATGGGAGGGAATCGTTAGTCTTTGTCTACTTTGAGCATCACGTTGTAGCCAGCCTTCAGCCGGACCTTGACCAGGCGGATTTTCTTCTGGCCAAGGCCCTTCACGGCACTCACGGCCACACCGGCCGCCGCGGTCGCCGGGTCGGCACTCATCGTCATCATATCGGCCGCGTCCATGCTGTTGGCGCCGGCCTGCTTGGCTGCGTCCCGCG
>NZ_BAAGZM010000094.1:0-11009 GCF_054778495.1 Hymenobacter agri | reverse complement strand
CCGCCGTGCAAACCGGCCTCGACACCGGCCGCGGCACTGAGCTGCTGGCCGCCGACCTGCGCCACGCCCTGGCCGCGCTGGGTGAAATCACTGGTGAGATTTCTTCCGAAGACCTGCTCACCAGCATTTTTACCCAGTTCTGCATCGGAAAATGACGGCCGGCATCCGCTTCTCACACGGAATTGCGCATAAATCTTTGCAAACGTTCTCGGGCCGAAACAAACGGGTATTTGCCCGGTTTTTCGAAACCTCAGACCTACTTTCCGTGTAGTGCCTGCAGCCACCGGGGCCGAAAAATTTCCCGGCTTACGACCTGTGGCGTAGTTTCGCACTCTATTTCCCCCTCACCCCTCCCGTCCATGGCAGAAACTGCTGAACTCATCCTCGACGGCAAGTCCATCACCTTGCCCGTCATCGAAGGTACCGAACACGAAAAAGCATTCGACATCGGCAAACTGCGCGACCAGACCGGCTACGTGACCCTCGATTCGGGCTACAAGAACACCGGCGCCACCAAAAGTGCCATCACGTTCCTCGACGGCGAAGAGGGCATTCTACGCTACCGCGGCTATCCCATCGAGCAGCTGGCCGAAAAATCGAGCTTTCTGGAAGTAGCTTACCTGCTGATTTACGGCGCGTTGCCCACGCAGGCCGAGCTCGAGCACTTCAGCGGCCAGATTACCAAGCACACGCTGGTGCACGAGGACATGCGCAAGATTTTCGACGGCTTCCCGTCGGCTACGCACCCCATGGCCATTCTGTCGTCGCTCATCTGCGCCCTTACCGGTTTCTATCCGCAGAGCGTGTCGCCCGACCTCAGCCCCGAAGAGATGGAGCTGAATATCATTCGCCTGCTGGCGAAGATGCCGACCATCGCGGCCTGGACCTATAAAAACAACATGGGCCATCCGTTGAACTACCCGCGCAACGACATGGACTATTGCGCCAACTTCCTCTACATGATGTTCAGCTTCCCCACCGAGAAGTATGAAATCAACCCCGTAGTGGTTAGCGCCCTCAACAAGCTCCTCATTCTGCACGCCGACCACGAGCAAAACTGCTCGACCAGCACGGTGCGCCTCGTAGGTTCGGCCAACGCCAGCCTCTACGGCTCGGTTTCGGCCGGCATCAACGCCCTGTGGGGCCCGCTGCACGGTGGTGCTAACCAAGAAGTTATCGAGATGCTGGAAGCCATTGAGGCCGATGGCGGCGATACCAGCAAGTTTATTGCAAAGGCCAAGGACAAGAACGACTCGTTCCGCCTCATGGGCTTCGGCCACCGCGTGTACAAAAACTTCGACCCCCGCGCCACCATCATCAAGAAGGCTGCCGACGAAGTGCTGCAAGCTCTCGGCCTGCAAGACAGCCCCCTGCTGAAAATCGCGCAGGAGCTGGAGCAAGCTGCCCTCACCGACTCGTACTTCATCGAGCGCAAGCTGTACCCGAACGTCGACTTTTACTCGGGCATCATCTACAAAGCCCTCGGTATCCCCACCGAGATGTTCACGGTAATGTTTGCTCTGGGCCGCCTGCCCGGCTGGATTGCCCAATGGAAAGAGATGCGCGAAAACAAAGAGCCCATCGGCCGTCCGCGTCAGATTTACACCGGCGAGCTGGAGCGCGATTACACGCCCATAGACGCTCGCTAGTCAGGTATTAGGCGTTGAGTGTTCGGTATTAGAACATTCTTTTGCCCGAGCACTTAATACCTATACCAAACAAAAAGCCCGCTCTGCAAAGCGGGCTTTTTCGTGCGTGGTGAGTTCGAGGCTCCTCCCCTATTTCAGGCGGTGCGCGGTGAAGTTGTTGCGCAGGTTCTGGTACGCCACCAGCTGTTGGGGTTGCAGCAACTGGCTCAACTCGGTTTCGTAGCGCTGCTGCGCGATGGCCAGCTGGGTGTCGCGCTCTTCGGCGCTGGCCCCATTGAGCATGATTTCCAGGTCGCGGCGCTCGGTAAGCATCTGCAGGTGCAGCTGCTTCACGGCGAGGTACTGGGCCTCATTGAACGGAATGTGCTGCGCGAGGGCCCGGGTGAGCGTGGTGGCGCGTTTCATCATCGCCGACGAGTAGGCGCCTTCGCCGGGGCCAGCCATAGCGGCCGGAGTTATGGTAACACCCGCGGCGATGCAAGTTGCCAGAAACAGATTTTTCATGGAATTGGGGGGTGAAAGTGAAAAGATGCGTTCAGTGGCCAGAGCTGGTGTGTTTGACCAATCCAAACGTAGGCAAAATTTCTATTTGAACGAAAAATATTTTTTTTGGCACTTTTGTCACCACACGATTTCTCTCAATGATTATAAATGACTGATTTTCGACAATTTGCCTTTCGCAAAAAAATTGACCGATGAAACAAAAAAAATGCTCACCATCAGGCGAGCCATATATTTTTACCGGACAAATACAATTATATTTTCACTTACTTAAAGCCTTGCTTTAAGTAAAAGCCCTGTTTTACCCGCTTCAGCGAGCTTACCTAAAGTGGTTCTTCAATCAGTCTATTCGCTGAATTCAGTTACAAAAGGCCTTATCAGCCCGTTATTTCAGGCAGTTGCAGGCAGCAAAACGGCGGCTGCCACCGACCAAATCGGGCGCAGCCGCCGAAGCGGAGGAATCTACCGAAGAATAGCGCGGGAGCGTTTCGAGGCTACAGAATGTGCAGCTCGATGCGGCGGTTTAGCTGACGGTGAGCCTCGGTGTCGTTAGCGGCCAGCGGATGGGTTTCACCGTAGCCGCGCGAGCGCAGGCGGTTGGCCGAAATGCCGTGCCCCGACAGATATTCCACCACAGACTGGGCCCGGCGCTGCGACAGCTGCTGGTTCGATTCGGGCGAGCCCACGTTGTCGGTGTAGCCCGAAACCTCAATCTGCACGTCGCGGTACTGGCGCATGAACTCAATCAGGCGGTTCAGTTCGGTACGCGACTGTGGCTTGAGCTCGTACTTATTGGTATCGAAGAACAGGTTGTTCAGCACCACGCTGCGGCCCGAGCGCACAGGTTCGAGGTAGATGTCCAGCGCCGTGGGGTTGAAGGAATGCTGGCTGCTGTAGTCGAAGCTCAGGCTTTTGAGCAGGTACTTATCGGCCGAGGCGTACATGGCGTAGTGGTGGCCTTCGTTGAGCACCACGGTGTAGTCACCGTACTCGGGGTCGGAGGTTACAAACTGCGTCAGCACGTCGGTATCGAGGTCGTAGAGCTTCACGTCGGCCTTGAGGGGCTTTTTCGTATTAGCATCGAATACCCGGCCCTGCGTGTAGGTGCTGGTCTCGCGGGCCTTAACTGGCTGCGGCACCGCAAAGCCGAACAGCTCCACCGGCCGCTCACGGGCCAGCCGGTAACCGCCAGCCGGCTCCTCGCTGGCCCGGCTGCGCGAGCAAAAGCCCTTCTGGTTGTCGGAGGTGATAAAGAGCGACGCTTCGTTTTCGAAGGTATTGAGCGGGTAGCCCAAGTTGGTGGGCGGGCTCCAAGTGCCGGCTGCCGTTTTCTCACAGCGAAACACGTCGAGGCCGCCCATGCCCACCAGGCCATCGGTGACATAGTACAACGTGGTGCCACTGGCGTGGATGAACGGAGCCATGTCCTTGCCCGGCGTGTTAACGGGAGTGCCCACGTTTTGGGCGGGGCTCCAGTTGCCGTCGGGCTGCAGCGTAGTCACGTAAATGTCTTCCTGGCCCTGGCCGCCACGGCGCGTCGAGGTGAAGTAGAGCGTGCGGCCGTCGGCCGAGAGCGAGGGCTGCGAGTCCCACTCAGTGGAGTTCACGTTCAGGCCCAGGTTTTGGGGGGCGCTCCAGTTGTTGCCGGTGCGGCGCGAGATGTACAGGTCGCAATTGCCGATTGCCTTGGGGCGGTCGCAGGAGGCAAACACCAGCGTTTTGCCATCACCTGAAATCGAGCCCGCGCCTTCGTTGTAGCTGGAATTGATGGCCGGCGAAATGGGCTGCGGCTCGCCAAACGAGCCGTCTTTGTTCTGGCGGCTCACGTACAGGTCTTCGCCGCTGCTGGCCGCCGGCCGGCCCGTGAACAGCAGAAAGCGGTTGTCGGCCGTAAGGTCGGGAAAATACTGAAACTTAAAGGTATTGAGCGGCGACGGCAGCCGCACCGGCGCTTCGCCCACCGGATGCTTCAGCGCATCAAGCGCAAACTCGCAGGTAAGAAGCTGGCGCTGCGACTTGGCCAGGTTCTTCTGCGTTTTGGGCGCCACCTTCATCAACTGCTTGTAGGCATCGAGCGCAGTCTGGTAGTCGCCGTAGCTCAGGGCTAGGTCGCCAACCAGTTGGTATTCGGAAGCGTGGCTGCCATCGAGCGGCACTTTCGTCAGGCCGTCGCGGTAGGCGGCCAGCGCGCCGCGGTTGTCGCCCATGGCCTTCAGCAGCGAACCTTTTAGTAAAAAGGCGTCGCCGAACGAGGGAAACTTCTGGTTGAGCTGATTAAGCGCATCCACGGCTTTCACGAAGTCGCGCTCTTTCACGTGCTGCTGGGCTTTTTCCAGCAAGCCGCGGGCTTTGGTGTTGGTGGGCGTCGGCACTTTGGGCGGAAGCTGGCCGCAGGCCACTTCGGCCGTGGCCGCACTTAGCACACACATCATTCCGAGGCGCAGGGCCCCCAACACTGAAAAGCGACGCATAGAGTAAGCTACGGAATGTCCAGGTATTTGTGAGTCTGCAACGAAACCTGCCAGCGCGGGTTCGCCTTCACATACTCTACGAGCTCGGGCGTCATCTGAGCCGCCCGGCTCCATTCGGGCTGCAGGTAGAGGCGCGTGCTGGCGGGTACCAGCGCTGCGTGCTCTTCGGCCCAGGCAAAATCGTGCCGGTTATACACCACCACTTTCAGTTCGTGGGCGGCGGCCAGCACATCGGGCCGCGGGGCTTTGAATTTTTTGGGTGAAAGGCAAATCCAGTCCCAGGTGCCCGACAGCGGATGCGCGCCCGAGGTTTCGAGCCAGGTGCGACAGCTGGCTGCCTGCAACGCCGCCGTCAGCGGGCCGAGGTCGTGCATAAGGGGCTCGCCGCCGGTGATGACCACGTCACGCCCGGGGTACTCCAGCACGGCGGCCACCAGTTGCTCCACAGTTTGACGGGGGTGCGCGTCGGCATCCCATGACTCTTTCACATCGCACCACACGCAGCCCACGTCGCAACCGCCCAAGCGGATGAAGTACGCAGCGCGGCCGGTATTATAGCCCTCACCCTGAATCGTGTAAAACTGCTCCATAACCGGCAGCATCGTGCCATTCGCTGGCGCGGCCAATTCACCAAAAGGTGCAATAATTTCAGAAGAATGTAACGTCACGGGTATCAATAAAAAAAGGCGTCAGGAAGCGAAGCATCCATAACGCCGGCAAATAGGCAAGCTGTTCCCAGTGCCGGACTTAAAAGTACAGCACTGGGACAGTTTAACCAAATATTCCAAAAAATCAGTTCGCTACGCGGGGATAGATTTTACCCGTAGCGGCGCGCAGCGTATTTAGCAGCAGCATGGCGATGGTCATGGGCCCTACGCCACCGGGCACCGGCGTAATGGCCGAGGCCAGCGGGGCTACCTCAGCAAAGTTCACATCGCCTTTCAACGTAAAGCCGCTTTTCTTGGTGGTATCGGCCACGCGAGTCGTGCCGACGTCAATCACCACCGCGCCGGGCCGCACCATGTCGGCCGTTACGAACTCGGGCCGACCAATGGCGGCCACCACAATGTCGGCCGTCCGGCAGATTTCGGCCAGGTTCTCGGTACGCGAGTGGCACAAGGTTACCGTGCAGTTAGCAGTATCCAGATTCTTCGCCAGCAAGATGCTAACCGGCGTGCCCACGATGTTGGAGCGGCCAATTACCACGGCATGCTTGCCACTGGTTTTGATGCCCTGCCGCGCCAGCAGCTCCACGATACCGGAGGGCGTGGCGGGCAGTAGCGCGGGCAGGCCGGCTACCATGCGGCCGGTGTTCATGGGGTGGAAACCGTCGACGTCCTTCTCCGGACGAATGGCCTCGATAACCTTTTCAGGGTCGATGTGCTTGGGCAGCGGCAGCTGCACAATGAAGCCGTCAATCTCGGGGTCGCGGTTAAGCTCGTCGACCTTCGCCAGCAGCTCGGCTTCGGTGATGTCGTCTTCGTAGCGCAGCAGCGTGGAGGCGAAGCCCACCCGCTCGCAGGCCAGCACTTTATTGCGCACGTAAGTTTCGGAGCCGCCGTCGTGGCCCACCAGAATGGCGGCAAGGTGCGGAACCTTCTGGCCAGCGGCTTTCAGTGATGCGACTTCGGCGGCGATTTCGGCTTTAATGTCTTCGGCGGTTTGCTTGCCGTCGATGAGGTTGGAGGTGGTGGAAGGGGGAGCCTGCGCCATAAAGAAAGAATTTAGTAAAGTGTCGGTTAGCTTGAATGCTATATATTGGCCGGAAATTTCACTTCTTTTCCTAACCAATCATTTTCTATGGAAAATCAACCATCCATGGCCGGCATCGGCTTTATCTTACTGGTCGAGCTGGCCATCTTCATGTTGATAATTGCCGGCTTATGGAAGCTATATGCAAAAGCCGGCCGGCCCGGGTGGGCTGCAATTATTCCGATTTACAACATCATTGTGATGCAAGACATTGTAGGTCGCGAAGCCTGGAAAATCATCCTGCTATTCATTCCGTTGGTCAACATTTATTTTGGCATTACGCTGTACATCAGCTTTGCCAAGGCATATGGCAAGCGAGGCATCGGCAACTATCTGGCAATCCTACTACTCGGCATTATTTTCATTCCCCTGTGGGGCTTCTCAAAAGAAGTGCGCTACCAAGGCCCCGTTGAAGGCCCTGCTGGCGACCTGGCTCCTTCGCCTGTTTATTAGGTGTAAGTAGCAAATGATGATAAAAAAAGGCGGCCCCAAACTGGAGCCGCCTTTTTTATTGCTTAGTCGATTTTCAATACAGCCAAAAACGCCTCTTGCGGAATTTCGACGGAGCCCACCGAGCGCATCCGTTTCTTACCCTCCTTCTGCTTTTCGAGCAGCTTGCGCTTGCGGCTGATGTCGCCGCCGTAGCATTTGGCAATTACGTTTTTGCGCAGGGCCTTCACGGTTTCGCGGGCAATAATTTTCTGGCCGATGGAAGCCTGAATGGCGATGTCGAACATCTGGCGGGGCAGCAGCTCGCGCAGCTTCTCGCAGAGGCGCTTGCCCCACTCGTAGCTCTTGGAGCGGTGCACGATGGCCGACAGCGCATCGACCTTCTCGCCGTTCAGCATCACGTCGAGCTTCACCATATCCGACTCGCGGAAGCCAATCAGCTCATAGTCAAGTGAGGCGTAGCCGCGGCTGATGGACTTGAGCTTGTCGAAGAAGTCGAATACGATTTCCGACAGCGGCAGCTCGAAGCTCATTTCCACGCGCTCGGAAGTGAGGTAGCTCTGGCCCTTGATGATGCCGCGCTTGTCCATGCACAGCGTGATGATGGGTCCTACGTACTCCGAAGCCGTAATAATCTGGGCTTTGATGTAGGGTTCTTCGATGTGCTTAATCAGGTTCGGCTCAGGCATTTCGCTCGGCGCGTTGATGGTCAGCATCTGGTCCTTGGTGCCGGTAGCGTGGAACTGCACGCTGGGCACGGTGGTGATGACCGTCATGTTGAACTCGCGCTCGAGGCGCTCCTGCACGATTTCCATGTGCAGCATGCCCAGGAAGCCGCAGCGGAAGCCAAAGCCCAGGGCCACCGAGGTTTCGGGTTCCCAAACAAGCGAGGCGTCGTTAAGCTGCAGCTTCTCCATGCAGGAGCGTAGCTCTTCGTACTCGGTAGTATCAACCGGGTAGATACCGGCAAATACCATCGGCTTCACGTCGGCAAAGCCCTGAATGGCCTCGGTGGTGGGGTTGTTGACGTGCGTAATCGTGTCGCCCACCTTCACTTCGCGGGCTTCCTTGATGCCCGAGATGAGGTAGCCCACATCGCCGGCGCTTACCTCCTGGCGGGCCTCCTGGTTGAGCTTGAGCACACCGATTTCATCGGCGCCGTACTCCTTGCCCGTGGCCATGAAGCGGAGCTTGTCGCCCTTGCGCATGGTGCCGTTCTTGATGCGGAACAGGACTTCAATGCCGCGGTAGGAGTTGAAAACAGAGTCAAAAATCAGGGCCTGCAGCGGGGCGTTGGGGTCGCCCTTGGGCGCGGGCACCCGCTCGCAGATGGCGTTCAGGATGTTCTCGATGCCGATGCCAGCCTTGCCCGAGGCGTGGATGATGTCGTCGGGCTTGCAGCCGATGAGGTCCACGATTTCATCGGTCACCTCCTCCGGCATGGCGTGCGGCAGGTCGATTTTGTTGAGTACAGGAATGATTTCCAGGTCGGCCCCGATGGCGAGGTAGAGGTTGGAAATTGTTTGGGCCTCAATACCCTGCGAGGCGTCGACGATGAGCAGGGCGCCTTCGCAGGCGGCAATGCTGCGGCTCACTTCGTAGCTGAAGTCGACGTGGCCGGGCGTGTCAATCAGGTTCAGCGTGTAGATTTCCCCTTTGTAGGGATACTGCATCTGAATGGCGTGGCTCTTGATGGTGATGCCGCGCTCGCGCTCCAGGTCCATGTTGTCGAGCAGCTGGGCCTGCATGTCGCGCTTCGCCACGGTGCTGGTAAACTCCAGCAGACGGTCGGCCAGGGTACTTTTACCGTGGTCGATGTGGGCAATGATGCAAAAGTTGCGGATATTCTTCACAGAGGGCGGTTTTTCAGAGCGCGAAGGTACGAACCGCGGGGCGCAAAAGCCAGCCGCCGGGCAGGCCCGGGGTGCCACGGGGGCGTTGGGCATCTGCAAGCAAGTGCTTAGTTTTGCCAATTACCCTTTTTTACCCTGCAAAACCGCGCCTATGGAATCGTCAACTTCTACGTTATCACCGCAGACGGCCGACGCCGAAAAAAACAAGTTCATCATCTCGGCGCTCAACGGCACGGGGCTCTACGTGTTGGCCTACTACCTGATTTGGGGTATTTATGACATCGCAAAGGTGCAGGCCTCGCGCTTTTTGCATCTGCGCGGCAGCTGGTCGCCCAGCCGGGTGGTGTACACGATGAGCGACAGCGAGTGGTGGCGCACGGCAGTAGTCGCCGTATATAGCGTGGGGCCGCTGGCCTGCCTGCTCGTGGGCCTGATTGCCTTTCGGTGGTACTGGGGCAGCGAGCGGGCGCGGCGCGGGCAGCGCAAGCTGCTGCTGCTGTGGGTCGCTTTTCAGGCGTGCAATGCCGTGTTCGGCGCGCTGCTGGCCGACACGTTCACGCAGTCGGGCTCGTGGTACGTGTTCGACTGGCTGTTTCGGTTGGGCAACGTGGTAAACGTGCTACTGGCGCTGCTGGCGGGGCTGGTGCAGCTGGCCGTGGGCTACTTCGGTGCCATCGCCTTCCTGCAGGCGCACGATTCCAGAACGGTGATGCGCTACGCCAACCGCCAGAAAATGGTGCTGAGCACGCTGGTAGTGCCGTGGGTAGCGGGCAGCCTGTTCATCATGGGCATAAAGCAGCCCTACCTGACAATTCAGGAAATCCTGCACCTCGCCATGATGGGCCTACTGATTACGCCCATGGCCCTGGGTTGCCTGAACGAAGTTTTTTCCGACACCGTGAAGCGGCCGCAGGCTACCCGCGTGGCCTGGGGGCTGGTGGGGCTGGCCGTAGTGGTGGCGCTGGTGTGGCGCCTAGCGCTGAGCCCGCCGGTGACGTTTGGCTAGCGCGCCCAGCTTGTTTGTACATAAATGGTAAGTAAAAGCCCCGGCTCGCCGGGGCTTTTTTTATGCCCGGCGGCATTGCCAGCCTTGTGCTATGCTCGCAAAATGGTCAGTTATCGTCGCAATCGCCGCCGCAGGGCCAACTAAATGGGGACGAATCCGCTTAAAAGTGTGGCGGGAAGTATCCGCTGCCATTTCACCCCACCCATTCACCAATACCTTAATTATGGGAATTAATCTGCAACAAGCCCAGGCCGCCGTGCAAGCCGCTCACGAGAAAGCGCTTGCCATGGGCGTCAAGATGAATATCGCCGTGGTGGATGCCGGGGCCAACCTCACGGCTTTTATCCGGATGGACGACGCGTGGCTGGGCTCGCTCGACATCTCGATTAAGAAAGCCAAGACGGCCCGTTTCTTCGACATGCCCACCGGCGCGATTGGCGGTTTGTCGCAGCCCGGCGGCTCGCTCTTCGGCATCGAGCACTCCAACAACGGGCTCATCAGCTTCCCCGGTGGCATTCCCATTAAGGATGCCGACGGCCGCGTGATTGGGGCCATCGGCGTATCGGGCAGCACCGTGGAAGACGACCACGCCGTGGCCGAAGCCGGCCAGCAGGCCATCGAAGGCAAGCACTAGGCTGCGGCCCGACGCTTATCGGCTTACAGTTACAACGCCATGCCGGCGCCTGTCCGGCATGGCGTTTTTCGTTTCACTTTCAACATATCCAGCATCATGGCCAGTAACAGAGGCGTCGTATACCTGGGCCCCGGCAAAGTCGAGGTTCAAAGCATTGATTTCCCCGAGTTGAAGAACCCCAAGGGGAAGAAAATTACCCACGGAGTGATTCTGAAAGTGGTTTCGACCAATATCTGCGGGTCGGACCAGCACATGGTGCGCGGCCGCACTACCGCGCCGGCCGGCTTGGTACTGGGCCACGAAATCACGGGCGAAGTAGTGGAGGCCGGGGCCGACGTGGAATTCCTGAAAAAGGGCGACCTCGTGTCGGTGCCGTTCAACGTGGCCTGCGGCCGCTGC
The DNA here is from genome assembly GCF_054778495.1 of Hymenobacter agri. Lineage (NCBI taxonomy): Bacteria > Pseudomonadati > Bacteroidota > Cytophagia > Cytophagales > Hymenobacteraceae > Hymenobacter > Hymenobacter agri. The sequence continues at coordinate 294 of NZ_BAAGZM010000094.1, read as the reverse complement.
CGCACCTGCAAGGAGATGAAAACCGGCATCTGCCTGACCGTGAACGAGGGCCGCGCCGGCGGGGCCTACGGCTACGTGGACATGGGCGGCTGGGTAGGCGGCCAGGCCGAGTACGTGATGGTGCCCTACGCCGATTTTAACCTGCTGAAGTTTCCTAACAAGGACCAGGCGATGGAGAAAATCCGCGACCTGACCATGCTCAGCGACATTTTCCCGACCGGTTTCCACGGCGCCGTGAAGGCCGGCGTGGGCCCGGGCACCACCGTGTACGTGGCCGGCGCGGGCCCCGTGGGC
>NZ_BAAGZM010000093.1:0-11014 GCF_054778495.1 Hymenobacter agri | reverse complement strand
GGAGCAGGTGCGCCGCCAGCCAGCCCGCGGCCGGCACCAGTAGAACGTCATGCAGAGCGCAGCGAAGCATCTCGCTTGTGGTAGCAATCAAAACCGCTACAACAATTGATTTAGCAATGCACGCGAGATGCTTCGCCGCGCTCTGCATGACGCGTTCGATACAACGCTTCACCCGCGCCTCATGCCCGGCGGCCGAAATTGCCGCGTTATAATTAGCTGAATTAGATAAGACCCGATGGCCCGTAGTGGACTCAACACCAGCGGCAGCGACGCAACCGCCGACCTGCCCAAAACCAAGGTAAACAAAGACTCCCTCAAGCGCAGCCTGCGGATATTCCGCTATGTGCTGCCTTATAAAGGCTTGTTTTCGGTGGGCTTGATGATGCTCTTGCTCAGCAGCAGCACTTTCATGGCCTTCCCGTTTTTGGCTGGCAAGCTCATCGACGCGGCCAACCACAAGCCCGTCATCCTGCCTAACGGCATCGAGCTGGGCATCAACCGCATTGCGTTGCTGCTGTTCGTCATCATCGTGTTTCAGGGCTTTTTCTCGTTCGGGCGCATCTGGTTTTTCACGCAGGTGAGCGAGTTCACAGTGCGCGACATCCGGCAGGCGCTCTACTCCAAGTTCGTGCAGCTGCCCATCCCCTTTTTCGAGCAAAACCGCGTGGGGGCCATCACCTCGCGCATCACTTCCGATGTGGGCCAGATTCAAGACACGTTTTCGCTGACCCTGGCCGAGCTGTTCCGGCAGGTCTTCACGCTCATCATCGGCATCACGGCCATTATGGTCGTGTCGGTGAAGCTGTCGCTCTTCATGCTGCTCACGTTTCCGCCCATCGTGCTGGCGGCGGGCTTGTTCGGGCGCAAAATCCGCATCTTGGCCAAGACCACCCAGCAGGAGCTGGCCACCACTAACACCATCGTGGAGGAAACCCTGCAAGCCATCAACTCGGTGAAAGCTTTCACCAACGAGCAGTTTGAAACCCAGCGCTACAGCACTGCGCTTAATCGGGCGGTGCAGGCGGCGCTACGTAGCAATCTGTTCCGGGGTGGCTTCGTGTCGTTCGTCATTATCGGCCTCACCGGCGGCATCATTCTTATTCTGTGGCGCGCCGCCACGCTGGTGTACTCGCCTGGACCCGACCACCTCGAAGTGAGCCAGCTGCTCACCTTCCTGCTCTACACGGCGTTTATCGGCGCTTCCATCGCCGGCCTCGGCGAGATGTACGGCAAGGTGCAGAGCACGCTCGGCGCTTCGGAGCGCATCCTCGAGATTCTGGATGAAACGCCCGAGCCCACGCACATCGAGCCGGCCCAGGGCCTCACGCCAGCCCGCATTCAGGGCGACATTCGCTACGAGCACGTGGCCTTCCGCTACCCCACCCGGCCCGATATTGCGGTGCTCAAGGACATCAACTTCCACATTGCGGCGGGCGAGAAAATTGCCCTCGTCGGCCCCAGCGGCGCGGGCAAAAGCACCATCGCCGGCCTGCTGATGCAGTTTTACCCGCTCAGCGGCGGCCGCATCATCGTGGATGGCCACGACGTGGACGCCTACGACCTCACGGCCCTGCGCCGCCACATCGGCATCGTGCCGCAGGAAACGCTGCTCTTTGGCGGTACCATCCGCGAGAACATCGCCTACGGCAAGCCCGGCGCCTCCGACGCCGAAATCATTGAAGCCGCCCAGCGCGCCAACGCCTGGCAGTTCATCCAGGCCTTCCCCGAGGCGCTCGATACGGTGGTGGGCGACCGCGGCATCAAGCTCTCGGGCGGGCAGCGCCAGCGCGTGGCCATTGCCCGCGCCATCCTGAAAAACCCCGCCATCCTGATTCTGGACGAAGCCACGTCCTCGCTCGACAGCGAAAGCGAGAAGCTGGTACAGGGCGCCCTCGATGAGCTGATGGAGCACCGCACCAGCCTCATCATCGCCCACCGCCTGAGCACCATCCGCAAAGTCGATAAAATCCTGGTGATTGACGGCGGCCGCATCGTGGAAGCCGGCACACACGAGGAGCTGAGCGAACGCGAAGGCGGGCTCTATGCGAACCTGCTGCGGCTACAGTTTGAGCTGAGCTAGCCGTTTTACTTCGGCTCACACGATTACGGCCCTTGCTTCGTTAGATTTGGCGAAGCAAGGGCTATTTTTATTTGCGTTATGAAATCATTCTCTCAGCTAAGCAACCGTCAGGGCATAGTACTGCCTGATATGGGAATTTTTGCCGGTTTAATATATATACTATTGGCCATTCATCTCCTCACATCCAAATTCCACGAAAAGGAAGTAGGCATTGTACGTTGGGAGCAAGTGCCTTATTTTTCAAGAGTTCCTGGCAAATATGCCGAAAACAACGAAACTTTAATTTGCTTAAGCCCAAATCAGCACCTATCATTTTCCGTCACTTCGTCAGCAATTCAAACCGCTGCAATTAAACGCGTTGCTGAGCAGCACGGTATTCAACTAACGGCCGAGCAGTTGGCTATGCTGGAAACAGTGCCTTTTCTGCAAACTAATGTGGAGAATCTGCCGCATTTCCTTTCACTACCTGTTTATCAGCGCAGCAAATCGGTAGAGCTTGAAAAGCTCACCCCGCTTAACGAAAACCAACTTTTGGAATGTATTATAGCAGCGAAGGCATCGGCTCAAGCGCTGACTCACTACCCTATCTACACCTCGCTTAGAATTGACTCCGAAGTGAGGATGTCTCATGTACAATGCTTGTTTGACTTATTGCAAACTCAAGGTATCAATCGGGTCAATTTGCAAACGCAATTCCCGCCGAATGAATAAGCTTGATTAGAATTCTCATTTCCCAAAACCCGCGCTTGGGGCGCGGGTTTCGTATTTTTATTCTTTCCACCGTTTTCAACCTTGGCGCACCTTCCAATGGACCTGCACGCCCTCATCACCATTGACCCCGATATTCTTGGCGGGCAACCCGTTTTCGCCGGCACCCGCGTGCCCATCGAAACGCTGTTTGACCACTTGGAAGCGGGCGTTTCGTTGGACGAGTTTCTGGATGATTTTCCTTCGGTTTCCAAAGCTCAGGCTATTGGGCTGCTCGAAACGGCCACCAAGCTGCTTACCTCCGCCAATGTAGCCCAACTCTATGCGGCTGCTGCTTGATGAGAACCTACCCAAACGCCTGAAACTGGACTTTCCAGCCCACGAAGTTTATACCGTGTGGGAAAGGCAGTGGAACGGCATCAAAGACGGCGAGTTGTTGCAATTAATGCTGGCCGCAGGCTTTCACGCGCTGCTGACGTTTGATAAAAACCTGCAACACCAGCAAAACCTGGACAAGCACCTGCTGACGGTGTTCGTGTTGAACGCGCCGGTCAATACTTACGCCGAACTCACGAAACTCTCCGCTCAAATCAATGCCTTGCTGGCGGCTGACCACCTATCGCCGGGGCCCATCATCATTCAAATAAAGTGAATTATCCACTTTGACCCAACCCAAAACCCGCGCCCCAAGCGCGGGTTTCGTATTTTTAGCCCCTCAATAACTCCCCCACACTCTCTCCTTACTGATGAGCAAGCACTTCGCACCTTTCTCCGTCGCTGTTGCAGCGGCTGCTACCCTGCTGGCCGCCCCGGCCGCCCACGCCCAAATCCGTACGCCCGCCGCCAGCCCGCAAAGCACCGTGTCGCAGCGCGTGGGCCTTACCGATATTACCATTACCTACTCGCGGCCGAGCGTGAAGGGCCGCGCCATTTTCGGCACCGTGGTGCCGTATGGCAAGCGCTGGCGCACGGGTGCCAATGCCACCACCAGCATCAAGTTCTCCGACGATGTAATGATTGAGGGCAAGAAAGTGGCCGCCGGCGAGTACGGCCTCTACACCATCCCGAACAAAACGGAGTGGCTGGTGGTGCTCAACAAAAGCCTGAAGCAGGGCGCTGATGTGGACGGCTTTAAGGACGACCAGGACGTGGCCCGCTTCAGCGTAAAGCCGTATGGGGTTGCCGCCAAGGTAGAAACCTTTACCATTGGCTTTAGCGACCTTACCCCAGCCACCGCCAACGTAACGATGGAGTGGGCCAACATTGGAGCCAAATTCAAGGTAACCGCTGATGTGGACTCCAAGGTAATGGCTCAGATTGACGAGAAGATTACCAAAGCCGCCACCCCTGCCCCCGCCGACCTGGCGGCCGCGGCCGTGTACTACTACGACAACAACAAGGACCTGAAGCAGGCCCTAGCCTGGATGGAAAAAGCCAACGCCGCCGAGCCCACCAAGTTCTGGAACCTGAACACGGAAGCCAAAATCCGCCTCAAAATGAAGGACTACGCCGGCGCTACAAAAGCCGCCGAAGCCTCGAAAAAAGCCGCGCTGGCCGCCACGCCGCCTAACGGCGAGTACGTGAAGATGAATGAGGAACTGATGGCGGAGGCCAAGAAGATGGGCAAGTAAGCGGCCCGTCTGTCATTGCGAGCGAAGCGCGACAATCCTTCCTCTCAATGCAGAAAGCCTTCTTTACAAGATAAAAGCCCCGGCACTGGATGGTGTCGGGGCTTTTATCTTGTAAAGAAGGCTTTCTGCATTATCTGGCTGGTCGCTTCGGGGGAAGGATTACCGCGCTTCGCTCGCAATGACAGACGTTACTTGGTTTTGCTACTCCAGCACCTTCAGCACCAGCTGCGAGGCGTGACCGGGGGCGTGGTACAGCCGGTGCGTGGCCGTTTGGAAATCAGTTTCGTCGGCTTTGAAGATGTTGTCGACGTACTTCTGCGGGTTGCGGTCGACGAGCGGGAACCAGGTGCTTTGCACCTGCACCATGAGGCGGTGGCCGGGCTGGAAGGTGTGCATGAGGTCCTGCACAGTGAAGGGCACGGCCGTAACCTGGCCGGGCACGAACGGCTCGGGCTTGCTGAAGCTGTTGCGGAAGCGGCCGCGCATCACTTCGGAACGCACCATCTGCTGGTAGCCGCCGAGGCGCACGCTGGGGTTGAGGCGTGGGTTATCGGGCGTGTTGTCGGGGTACACATCGATGATTTTCACCACCCAGTCGGCATCGGTGCCGGTGGTGGCTACCTGCAGCAGCGCCTCAATGGGGCCGGCCAGGGTGAGTGGGGCGGTGAGCACGTCGGTTTGGTAGGTGAGCACGTCGGGGCGGCGGCTGGCGAAGCGCTGGTCGTCGGTCATGTACTCGCGGGTCATGCCCGTGGCGGTGGCTTCGGTGAAGGGCACGGGGTGGGCCGGGTCGCTGAGGAACTGGTCGAACTCGAAGTTGACATCGGAGCGGCGGCGCTCGTTGGTGCCATCGGTGGGCGGGCTGAAGCTGAGGCCGCCGGCCTGGCGGAAGTAGAGCGTGCGACTTTGCGCGGCCTTGGGTGGCCAGGCGTCGAAGGTGCGCCACTTGTTGGTGCCACTTTCAAATACGGTGGCCTCGGGCAGGCCGGCGGGCTTGCCATCCTTGAGGTAGGATTTGAAGAATTTGGCCTCGATTTCCTTCTGGTAGTAGAACGACGGCGCGTCGCCGTAGGCCACGTTGCCCACGATTTCGCCCGAGCCGCGGGCCCAGCCGCCGTGCACCCAGGGGCCCATCACCAGCTGGTTGGTCAGGCCGGGGTTCTGCTTCTCGATGGAGCTGTAGATATGTAGGGCGCCAAACAGGTCCTCGGCATCGTTGAAGCCGCCCACGGTGAGCACAGCGGTGCCGGGCTGCAGGTTTTTGAGGTGGGGGCGCAGGTCGCGGGCCTGCCAGAACTCGTCGTAGTTGGGGTGCTCTACCAAGTCGTTCCAGAAGGCTACCTGGCCCTTGTAGTAGCGGGCATCGGCGTTTTTCAGCGGGCCCATCTTCATAAAAAAGTCGTAGCCATCGGGCGTGCCGTGCTTGAAAGCGGGGTTGCCGGTGGGCGTGGGCTGCGGCCGGGGCAGGCCGAACGAGGCCAGAAAATTGAAGGCGTGGGGCAGGAAAAACGCGCCGTTGTGGTGGAAATCGTCCCAGAACCAGTCGGCGATGGGTGCCTGGGGCGAGGCGGCCTTGAGGGCCGGGTGGCGGGCCAGCAGGCCGGTGGCGGTGTAGTAGCCTGGGTAGCTGATGCCCCACTGGCCCACGCGGCCGTTGTTTTTGGGTGCGCCCTTGCCCTTCAGCAGCCACTCGATGGTATCGAAGGTGTCGGTGCCTTCGTCGATGTCAGTCTTGCCTTTGTGCACTTCCTTCTCGGGGCGCACGTCCACGAACGTGCCTTCGCTCATGTAGCGCCCGCGCACGTCCTGGTACACGAAAATGTAGCCCTCGTGCATCATCACGGTGCTCGGCCCCAGGTTCAGCTTCATGCGGGCCGACTTGTAGGGCCCGATAGCGTAGGGCGTGCGGTTGAGCATGATGGGGTAGCGCACTTTGTCGGCATCGTTCGGCGCGTACACGATGGTGTAGAGCTTCACGCCATCGCGCATAGGAACCTGGTATTCCGTTTTCTTGTAGTGCTGCTGGATGTAGGCCGTATCGGCGATGATAGTGGCGAGATATGCTTTTTCACCGTCGGACCACACGGGGTACGGCGGGCCGGGCTGTTGGGCAAAAGCAGGCGTGGCAGCAGTGGCGGCCAGCAGCGTCGCGAAGAGCAGAGCGTGTTTCATGCAGCGTTGGGGTTGCGGGAAGTGTATGCGGGTAAAGGTAGAAGCCGGCGGCAAATTGCCTATTCCATGCAATTCGGACGTGCGGCCGAAGAAACGGTCATGCAGCGCGCAGCGAAGCATCTCGCTGGCAGCAGTAAACCCAATTGAATGAATTACTGCCGCACGCAAGATGCTTCGCTGCGCTCCGCATGACGTTCTTCGTCTCTATTTCCTCCCCTGCTTATTTCGCCCCGCGGCCCTGCATTTGCAGCAGGCGCTTCACGTTGTCGACCTCAATCTCATCGGGCTTGGTTTCGAGCACGCGGCGCAGGTCCTTGGGCGAGCGGCCGCCAAACACCACCACTGAAAAGCCCGCGGCGTGGGCCTGGGCGCTTTGTTCGGGCGTCACGCGGTCGGCGTCGAGCACCACGGTGGGCACTTTTTCGGCTTTAGCTACTTTCAGGCCGAAGGCAAACTCATCGGAAGCAATTTCGAGGCCCACGCGCACGCCGGGCATGGCGGCGCGGGCGAGCCGGATAGTGGGGCCTTCCTGGGTGATGAACAGCACCCTATCCGTCGGCACGTGGTAGCGGGCCAGGCTGCGGGCAATCTGGCGCACGAGCAGCGGGGTACGGTCGTGCTGATGGCCGGCGGGCAGGCACTGGTCGTCCTCGTGCAGGTCGAGGTGTATGAGCGGGAAGGTGGGCCGGCGGCTGAGACGGGCCAGCAGCGTATCGAAGCTGATGGGCCGCTCCTTCTGGATGAGGTCGTAGGGGAAGCCGCCGCGGTAGCGGGCCTGCGTGATTTCGGCCGCCGTGCGCTCACTGATGCAGCCGGTGCCGGTGCTGCCGTCCTGCATTTTCTGGTCGTGGTAGAGCATCACCACGCTGTCGCGGCTCATTTGCAGGTCAATTTCCACGCCGTCGGCCCCGCGCAGCAGGGCGCGCCGGATGCCGCGCCAGCTGCTCGGCGGCCGGAAATTGAACGGGCTGATGGGCGTGTAGAAACCCGAGCCGGCGTGGCCCAGCACCAGCAACTTGGGATTGATGGCGGGTTTGGTGGCGGTGCAGGCCGCCAGCATCAGCAGAAAAAAAATCGGGAGTAAGCGGGATTTATTCATGCAACAAGAAAGGCCGGCACGCACCGGTTTCGGGCTGAACGGTAAAGGGCCCGCCGGGTTGTAGAGACGCACTATTTTGCGTCTTGTCGTTGAACGATGACATTTGCATACGCACCAACGATGCCGACGGCGCGGTTACAATCGTGCAACGACGAGACGCAAAATATTGCGTCTCTACACTTGTTCTGCTACATGCGGCCGCTCCAGCCGGCCGAACAGAAAGGTGAGGGCCACCACCAGCCAGAGCGAAAACCACACGTCGCTGAGGTAGTGCGCGCCCAGCACCAGCCGGCCCAGCCCAATGAGCGCCGGCAGCACCAATAGCGGCATCCGATACTTCGGGAACGCCACCGCCAGGGGCCAGAACAGGCTGAAATAAACGGCCGTGTGATACGATGGAAACGAGTCGTTGTGCGGCCCGGCGGACAGCAGGCCGGTGCCCGCGTAGCCGGGCCCAAACTGCACCTCGGGCCGCAGGCGGTGCACGGCACCTTTCAGCACATTGGCCAGCACCATGCTGAACTCGTGGGTAAGCAGCAGCACCAGAAACAGCGTGGCTGCTTTCCTTTTCAAATAATACCGGCCCAGGGCGAAGGCTAGCCCCAGCCCCAGAAAGATGATGGGCAGACCCAGCACGTGCGTCATCAGGGCATCGTGCACAAGGTCGGCGGCGGCGGTGAGGGCGGCGAAGAACGGCGCAGTCCAGGTGAAATGGCCGTGAACGAATGCGGCCAGCGGCTGGTCGCCCGACAAAATCAGCAGGGCGCAGGCCGGCACCGTGAGAGCCGTGAAAAACAGGAACTGGCGAAGCGTCATGATAGAAAGCGTTGGGCGGAGTACCGCGAAATTTCATTTCGCCTCGCGGCCGCGCCTTCTACGCGCAGCGCCGGCCAAACGGGGCGAAATAAAATTTCGCGGTACTCCGCCTACCCCAGCTCCTGGTTCAGCGCCACGATGGCCGTGCGGTAATCCTCACGGCCCACGATGAACTGGATGTTGACTTTGCGCAGGGCTACGCCGGCGCTGCGGATGTTGATGCCGTTGTCGGCCAGGGCGCGGGCGGCGCGGGCCAGCAGGCCGGGCTCGTCGAGGTTGGAGCCGATGAGGCAGACCAGGGCCGATTTCTCCACCGTTACGTTCTCGTACTTGGCTTCGAGAGCGGCCAGCAGCTGCGGCTTCAGGTCCTTCTCCCAAATGAGCATGGTGATGCTGTTGGCGCTGGTGGCCTTGAAGATGTAGCTCACGCCAAGGTCGTAGAACACCTGCATCAGGTGCAGGTCGAAGCCGGCCGCGCCCACCATCAGCGGGTCGTGGATGTCGATGATGACGACCTTTTCGGTGCCGGTGATGACTTCGATGCGCTTGGCGGGCGACACGTAGTCGCGGGTGATGAGCGTGCCGGGGTGCTCGGGCTCAAAAGTGTTTTTGATGCGCAGGTCGATGGCGTTTATCTCCAGCGGCTTCGAGGCTTTGGGGTGGATGGCCTCCATGCCCACGTCGGCGAGCTGGTCGGCCACGTCGTAGTTGGTAAAGCCGATGGGGCGCACCTGCTCCACGCCCACCAGGTTGGGGTCGGCCGAGCTGAGGTGGTATTCCTTGTGAATAATGGCTTCCTGCGGCCGCACGGCCACGGCAATCTTGCTGAAGGTAACTTCGGAATAGCCGCGGTCGAACTCGCGCATAATGCCCTCGGTGCCCTTGGTGTAGCCGGTAGCAATGCAGATGGTGTTGGCAAAATCGATGTCGGCAAATGCCTGGCGGATGCGCTCATCGATAGTGAGCGGCTGCGCGTCGTCGAAGCCGCTGAGGTCGACGAGCGTGGCGTTCAGCCCCCGGCTTTGCAGGATGTTGACGGAGTTGAAGGCCGAGTGGGCCTCCCCTATCGACGCCAGGATTTCGCGGGCCGCCTGCAGAATGTTGGCGCTGTTCACGTAGCCCGAGGCCAGCACGTTCACGAGGCTGTCGAGGTACACCTGGGCCTGGTCGATGCGCTGCTGAATGAAGGTATCGGCCACGGCCAAATCGAGTCCCAAGGACTCGTATTGCTTGTTCAGTTCCTTCAGTTTGTCGGCCACTTCCTGCAGCGCCGCCCGAAACTCCTGCCCCTGCGTGATGCGGTGGTACACGCCGGGCTCGCCGGTCTTCTTGTTTTCGAGCAGCCAGTTGGTGACGTTGGCGTAGGCCGACACCACAAAAATGCGGTTGTAGAGCTTCGCGCCCTCGCGGCCATGGAAGATGATGTTGTCGAGAACCTGGGCGAAGGCGGTCATTGAGGTACCGCCGATTTTTTCAACTGTGAGCATATGGGTAACCTCACCCCCGGCCCCCGGTTCGCTTGAAGCGCGAAGCCTTGGGGAGAGGGTGAACCGAGGCGGTGCGGGAAGAAAGTTCAATGAATGAAAACAGGTCGCCTGCGCCATAAGCACAAACGACCTGCAAGGTAAAATCAGAATCCGCGAAAGCGGCTTTCCAGAAAGCAAATAAGCGGCTACCGTGGCTCCCCTCTCCCCATGGAGAGGGGTCGGGGGTGTGGTTTCAGCGTGGGGCAAACGTTACTGCGCCACTTCCTTCCCGTACGAAATCATGTTCGTAATAATGCGGTACGCGCCCGGCACGCCCGCCGGCAGCTCCCGGAACAACGACAAGCCGGTGTAGATGTAGTGCCCCTTGCCGTAGTCCGTCACCAGAATCGCACTCTCTTTTGCCGATTCGCCGGGGTCGCTGCTCGAAATCACAGTCTGATATTTCGGGTCCCACTTCGAGGGGTAGTAGAGGCCCTGCTCCTGCACCCAGCCTTTGAAATCTTGCTCGGTGATTTTGTTAGGGGCGGCCAGCAGCTGGTGCTTCGTGAGGGTCACGGGGGCGTCTTCCACGGTCACGCGGTCGGTGCTAAGGGTCATCGGGTAAGGGCCGATTTCGGGCATCACGGTGCTGCGGTTCACCACGTATTGCACTACTACGTTGCCGCCCTGCTCGATGTATTTGAGGATTTCGGGCTGCTTGGTTTTCAGGGCATCCACGGTGTTGTAGGCGCGGATGCCCACGACCAGCGCGTCGAATTCCTTGAGGCGGGCGGCGCTGAGGTCCTTGGGTTCAAGCAGGGTGACGGTGTAGCCGATTTGGCGCAGGGCGTCGGGCACTTCGTCGCCGGCACCCATGAGGTAGGCCACGTTCTGGCCGCGCCGCTTCAGGTCGAGCTTCACCAGCGGGGCCACGGCTTCGGGGAAGAGGAACTGCGTGGGGATGTGCGGGTACTCAATCTTCTGGATGCCGCGGGCGTAGGCCTGGCCGGCCACGGTGGCCGTGGCGCGCAGCTCGGCGCGG
>NZ_BAAGZM010000092.1:0-11069 GCF_054778495.1 Hymenobacter agri | reverse complement strand
CGGCGGGCCTGGTATTCGGCGCGGGTTTCGTCGAAATACGTGCTGCGCAGGGCGGCGGCGGCTTCGGCGGCTGTCATTTCGAGCACCGGCGGGCAAATGCGCATCTGCCCAAAGTGGAAGGCGGCCTGCCACACGTCGGGGTTGCGCGTCACGAGCGCGCCCACGCGGGCCCCGCAGGCGCTGTAGCGCTTCGAGATAGTGTCGAGCAGTACCACGTACTGCTCGCCGCCTGCCAGGCTCAGGGCGCTGGTGGCCCGGGCGCCGTCGTAGCAGTACTCGCGGTAAGCTTCGTCGGACAGCAGGTACAAATCGTGCTTTTTGCACAAGCCCAGCAGGGCTTCCAACTCGGCCCGCGTGTACACGTAGCCCGTCGGGTTGCTGGGGTTGCAGATGAGGATGGCGCGGGTGCGGGGCGTAATCACGGCCTCGAAATCGGCCAACGGGGGCAGGGCGAAGCCATCCTCGATGTGCGCCGTCACGGCCACGATGCGCACGCCCGCCGCAATGGCAAACGCCGTGTAGGTGCCGTAGAACGGCTCGGCCACAATCACCTCATCGCCGGGGTTCAGGCAGCTAAGCATGGCAAAATGAATGGCCTCGCTGCCAGCCGTGGTCACCATAATATCCTCGAACCGCGCCGGAATACCGGCCCGCTGGTAGTAGGCTTCGAGCTTGCGGCGGTAGCTTTCGGTGCCCGCGCCGGGCGCGTAGCCGAGTACGGCCACGTCGGCGGTGCGCACGGCTTCGAGCAGGGCCGGGGGCGTCAGCACATCGGGCTGGCCGATGTTGAGGGGATACACGGTTTTGCCCTGGCGGCGGGCGGCTTCGGCAAAGGGCAGAAGCTTGCGAAACGGCGAAACGGGCATGTCCTGCCCGCGTTGGGATACTACTGGCATATGAATAAAAGGATAAGCCCAGCCGCTACCAAGATGGCCGGGGCTTACGCATAAAAGCTAAGTTAACGGCCAGCGGTGGGTTACAGGTATTTTTTGTACAGGTTGTAAAGAATGCGATTGTCGGCATCCGTCAGCGGCCCATTCACATTCTGCTGAATAAAATGCAGCTTAAACGCCCGGATGGCCGCCGGCAAATCACGCGTGTCGTAGCCGATAATCCGCAGTGCCTCGCGGGGGCTGAAGGCGGTAATCGGCCCGTTCAGCCGCGCCAGTTGCGCATCCAGCCGGCTGGTATCGACGGGCATGGGCAGGGTAGGGGCTGTCTCGTCGGTGGCCGCCGGGCGCGGGGCCAGCAAGCGACCGGCCAGCGCGGCCGCGCTATCGACACTGAAGGGGCTGGGCAGCGGCCCGGCATCGTACCACAGGCCGAAACCGTTGTCGGCCAGTCGTTTCCAGGGGAAGCGGGCGCTGGGGTCGTTCTTGCGGCTGGGCGCAATGTCGGCGTGGCCGATAAAGTTGGCGGCCGGAATCCCGTAGTCTTTTTTCAGCCCCGCCAAGATGTGCAGCAGGCTGGTAATCTGAGCTTCGGCGAAGGGCTCGGTGCCATTGTTGTCGAGCTCGATGCCGATGGAGCAGGAGTTCAGGTCGGTGTTGTTGCCCCAGCGGGCCACGCCGCCGTGCCAGGCCCGCAGGTAGTCGTTCAGCATGTGGTACACCCGGCCGTCGCGCCCAATCACGTAGTGCGCGCTCACCTGCGTTTTGGTCAGGGTGAAGGTTTTGAGCGTCTGGGCCGTCGAGTCCTGCGCCGTGTGGTGAATGACGACGTAGTTGGGCTTGCGCAGGTTGAAGTTGACGGTGCCCACCCAGTACTTGCCCAGCAGGCTGTCGCCGCCCGGCGTGGGCGGGGGCACGGCGCGCAGGGCCGCGGCGTAGGCCTTCACCTGCGCTTTATAGCTCTTGTTGGTGACGGCGTAGGGGTTTTTGGTGGTGGCGCAGGCGGCGAGGGCGCCGACAGCCAGTAAGCCCAGTCGGCCGAAGGAATAGCAACGTTTCATTGCCGTGAAAGTACGTCAGCAAGCCCGCAGCAGCTACGAAAAAAGGCCATTGCTATAGCTGCGAGGCGCGTTTGAAAAGCCGATGCGGGTAGAACACTGCCCCGACACTGACGAATAAGCTATTGTCAGACACGTTGTGGGTTGAATAGTCGCTGACGCGCCGCCCGTTGCAGTCGACCGACAAGCCGGCCGCTACCTGCAGCTGCAGGCAGTTGAAGCGGCCAGCGTAGGGGCTCACACGCCCCAGAACCATTGGCTCCAGCTGCAGTGTGGTAGCTGGCTTCAGCGCGACTCCCCGGTCACTCAGCTCATCAAAATATACTTGGGTAAGCCGCGCCGCAACTCCCACGCTCGCCACCCGACGCTGGTACAGGCCATACGCCTCGCCGAACAGTTTGTGGTACTGTCCATCATATTGCCGGTACACTACCACCGCCGAAACCCCCAGTAAGCCAGGCTCCCGATACCCGCGTTGGTTATGGCCCGCGCCGCCGCCCGCCAGCGCCCCCACCACCCAGTATTCGCGTAGGGGCCAATAGCCGCCCACAGCAGCTTCAAATTGCTTCACCCGGAAATAGGTGCTGTCGGCCGGGTCTTGTTTCAGGCTGCCAGCAGCCCGCACCAATACGTGGTTCAGGGGCGAATAAGCTACTGCGCCTTCTACCCGGCTATTGATGTGTAGAATGGCCGACACTTCAGCTTCCCCTTTGGTGCGGATGCCCGGCGCGGCGCAGTGCATAGGCGCGTACAATGCGCAACTCGTCATCAAACCCGCGCCAAGCAGCGTAGTGCAGGTGGCCAAGCAGTAGAATAGCCTCATAAACAGTGAATAAACCGGCGCATGCAGCGGCCAGACGGTAGAAAGGAACAGTGAAAATACCGATTTCCAATCATAAAAGAAGCCCCTGCAACTTTCGCTGCGGGGGCTTCTTTCGTCTCATTCCAAGGCGCAAGATAAAGCGTGCGCTACCGGCTACTTAGCATACGCCACGGCGCGCATCTCCCGAATCACGGTGATTTTAATCTGGCCGGGGTACTGCATCTCCTTCTCAATTTTCTGCGAAATCTCGAAGCTCAGTTCGGCGGCGCGCTCGTCGGTCACGTTCTCGGCGTCCACCATCACGCGTAGCTCGCGGCCGGCCTGAATGGCGAAGCACTGGTTCACGCCCTTGAAGCCGTTGGCGGTTTCCTCCAGTTGCTTCAGGCGCTTAATGTAGCTCTCCATCATCTCGCGGCGGGCGCCGGGGCGCGAGCCCGAAATGGCGTCGCAGGCCTGCACGAGCGGCGAAATCATGGCCGTCATCTCAATCTCGTCGTGGTGAGCCCCGATGGCATTCACCACATCGGGGTGCTCTTTCCACTTCTTGGCCATCTCCATGCCCAGAATGGCGTGGGGCAGCTCGGGTTCCTCGGTGCTCACCTTACCGATGTCGTGCAACAGGCCGGCGCGCTTGGCTTTCTTCACGTCGAGGCCCATCTCGGCGGCCATGGTGGCGCACAGGTTGGCCACTTCGCGCGAGTGCTGCAGCAGGTTCTGGCCATACGACGAGCGGAAACGCATGCGCCCTACCATCTTAATCAGCTCCGGGTGCAGGCCGTGAATGCCGAGGTCGATGATGGTTTTCTCGCCGATTTCGACGATTTCCTCCTCGATGTTCTTGCGGGTTTTGGCTACAATCTCCTCCACGCGGGCCGGGTGAATGCGGCCGTCCTTCACGAGCAGATGTAGCGAGAGGCGGGCAATTTCGCGGCGCACCGGGTCGAAGCCCGAGATGATGATGGCCTCGGGCGTGTCGTCCACAATAATTTCAACGCCCGTGGCAGCTTCCAGCGCGCGGATGTTGCGGCCCTCACGGCCGATGATTTTGCCTTTCACGTCGTCGCTTTCAATGTTGAAAATCGACACGCAGTTTTCGATGGCGTGTTCCGACGCGGTGCGCTGAATGGTTTCCAGCACAATCTTCTTCGCGTCCTTGGTGGCCGTCAGCTTAGCCTGGGCCACGGTATCCTTCACGTAGGAGCTGGCCTGAATCTGGGCTTCGTTCTTCAGCGATTCCACCAGCTGCTCGCGGGCTTCGGCGGCGGTCAGGTTGGCAATGGTTTCGAGCTGGCGCTGCACGGTGTGCAACTGCTCGTCGGCCTCGCGCTGCTTCTCTTCGAGCTCGGCCATTGCCTCCTCGTGGTCGAGGCGGCGCTTTTCGGCCTGGGCTTCGAGCTTGTCGCGCAGCTGCTGAGTGTCGGCCTGGTTTTTCTCGCGCTGGCGCTCCAGGTCGGCTTCCTTTTTCTGCAGCTGCTCCAGCTGGCGCTGGGTGGTTTCGGTGAGCAGCTTAATGCTTTGCTCCTGCTCGGTGACGCCCTGGCGGCGCTCGGTCAGCTCCTGGTCGAGGGCCTGCTTGAGGCGCTTGCTTTCCTGGTCGAACTCGTTGCGGAGCGTCTTGAACTTATTCTTGCTCTGCTCTAGGCGCTCGTCGGCCTGCTTGATTTTTTCATCGCGAAGGCGGGTGCCTTTCTCCTCCGCGTCGCGGAGGATTTGCTGGGCGCGGGCTTGGGCCTCGCCTTCGTGGTCGAGCCGGGCTTTGCCGGCCATCTGTCTGCCAATCAGCAGGCCCGCCACCAGGGCGACCACTGCTGCCAGCAGACAGTACATTATTAGAGGGGTCATATAGATTATGGTGTTTGAATGGGTGCAACACCATAACCGGGTAGAACGATTGTGCCCGGGCTACGCGGTAGCGGCCGATTGCCGCGCCGCCCAGCCGGGCCAACGAGTGTGTGGGTGCCGCGCGAGCTGCCTTAGCTCGCGAGCACCACGCCGGATAGTAGCTCGTCGAAACGAGCCAGCCGTTCGGTTAGCGCCGCATCGGTGCCATCCTTTTCCTTGCTCACTTTCAATTGGTCGGCCATCGTGGCCAACGCAACCATGGCCAGCAGGTCCTGTTTATCCTGAATGCCGTAGCCTTCCCGGAATTCGCGCAGCTTGTCGCCCAACAGGCGGCCGGCCAAGCGCAGCCGTTCCTCATCCTGCACGTCAACGCGCATGGGGTAGTCCCGGTCAGCAATTCGGATTTTAATGGCTAATTCGCTCATGGGGCGAAAGTTATGGCAGTGGGGTGA
This sequence comes from Hymenobacter agri, assembly GCF_054778495.1. Lineage (NCBI taxonomy): Bacteria > Pseudomonadati > Bacteroidota > Cytophagia > Cytophagales > Hymenobacteraceae > Hymenobacter > Hymenobacter agri. The sequence goes on along the minus strand of NZ_BAAGZM010000092.1, from coordinate 6,004 downwards.
GGGTCGTTCGGTTTAGTCTCTCAAATAGGCAAGACACTTGTCCAGTTCGCGGATGTATTCGTTGAGGCGCAGTTTAAGTTCGTTGGCGTGGGTGGGTTCCCCAGCTATGGTGTGTACAAGTTTAACAATATTTTCCTGGTTTTGGCGCTCCTTCAACAGCCGGTCTTTCTCGCGCAGGTCGCCCCGCAGCTGCTGAACCGTGGTGTTGGCATCGGCCAGCTCTTCGCGCAATTGCTGATAGGCAGCCACTAAGGTGGTTATCTGCCGCTCCAGGCGGTCAAGTTGCGCAAGCTGTTGAGAAGAGGCCACGGGCAGGAAATTTTTCGGTGAAGATAAAGCGGCGGGCCGAAAGCTACGCTTTACCCGGCACTCGCTCGCGGCTTGTGCCTCAGGGAGGTTTGGTTTAAGGAAAGTAGATGATACAAAAAAGAACGTCACGCTGAGCGAAGTCGAAGCATCTCTACTGCAGTAGTAATCCAACTGTTAGGATTAGCTGCGCGGTAGAGATGCTTCGGCAGGCTCAGCATGACGTTCTACAAAGCGTCAGGCTCGAAAAAGGCTTAGCCCTTCTTGGTCTTCACTTTGATTTTACCACCGTCTTCGGTTTTCATCTTGGTTTTGTCGTCCGTCATGGGGGCAGCGGGGGCCGGGGCCGGCGCGGCGGTGGTCACGGGCTTGCCTTCCAGGTCGAGCTGCACCACGGGGTAGCCCAGGGCCTGCAGCGAGGGCAGCTGCTTCTCGTCGCCCACTACCACGATGTACATCTTATCGGCGGGCAGGTACTGCTTGGCAATGGCCTGTACGTCTTCCTTCTTCAGGTTTTTCAGGATTTCGGTCTGCTCGTTCACGTAAGTGGGCTGCAGGTCGTACTCCACGAGGCGCGACAGGAAGCCGGCTTTCTGCTGGCCGGTTTCGTACTTAAGCGCGTCGCTCTGGCCGATAGACGACTGAACGAACGACAGCTCCTCGTCCGAAATCCCGTTCGGGTAGTTCGAAATCTCGCTCATGAATTCCTTCACCGAGGCGGCCGTGGCGTCGGCGCGCACGCCAGCCTGAGCCGTGAACGGCCCGGCGTAGCGCGTGCCCGCGAAGCCCGAGCGGGCGCCGTAGGTGTAGCCCTTGTTCTCGCGCAGGTTCAGGTTGATGCGCGAGTTGAAGGCGCCGCCGAGCAGGTAGTTGGCCAGGCCGGCACGGTAGTACTGGCCGGTGGCGTCGTACTTCAGGTCGGTGGGGTAGCCCACGCGGATTTCGGACTGGGCCGCGCCCGGCTTGTTCACGAAGTAGATGGTGGTTTTGTCGGGCTGCACGCCGGCCACGTCGGTCGGAATGGTCACGTCCTTCTTCGCCCAGTTCTTCAGGAAACCCAGGTTGGCATCGAGGGTGGCCTGGTCCACGTCGCCCACGGCCACGAGGTAGCTCACGTTGGGGGCGTAGTACGTGTTGTAGAAGTTCTTCACGTCGTCGAGCGTGAGGCTGCCCACCGAGGCGGTGGTGCCGGCCACGGCCGTGCCGGCAATGTTGCTCTGGCCGTAGAGCAGCCGGTTGTAGGTCAGGTCGGCAATGACGGCGGGCTGGTTGGCGAAGTTGGCAATCTTCTCCAGTTGCTGCTTTTTCACGCGGGCAAAGTCGGCGGCGTCGAAGCGCGGGTGTAGCAGGCGCTGGTCGAGCAGGGCCATGGTGGCGGGCAGGTTCTTGGTCAGGCTCTGCACGTACACCACGGTTTCATTGTCGCCGGCAAATACCGATACCTGCGAACCCAGCTTATCGAGCGCGGCCGAGAACTGCTCGCCGGTGTATTTCTCCGAGCCCTCGTTCAGCATGCTGGCCGTGAGCTCGGCAATGCCGGCCTTGCCGGGCATGGTCTGCTCGAGGCGGTGGCCGCCGCGGATGGTCAGGCGCATGGTTACGGCCGGAATCTCGGTGTTCTTCGTGCCCACCACTTTCAGGCCGTTGGGCAGGGTTTCCTGGTAGAGCGCGGGCACCTTCACCACGGGATTGGCGCCGGCGGCGGGCTGCTTGCTGCGGTCGAAGGTGTCGGTGGCCTTGTTGTATTTCAGGCCTTCGTAGCCGTAGTCGGGGGCTTTGTAGCCCGCTTTGTCGATGGTGTAGTTGTCGGGCTTGGCGGCAGCCACGCCACCGGTTTTAGGCACCACGCTCAGAATCACAGCGTGCTTGCCTTTCACGTACTTATCGTACACGCGCTGCACGTCGGCCTTGGTCAGGGCCTTCAGCTCCTTCTGCTCCACCACCAGGTGGTTAGGGTTGCCGAAGAACGTCTGGTTGGCGGCCAGCTGGCTCACCTTGCCCTGCACGCTGGCCAGGCCATTGATGGTCTGGGCCTCGGTCTGGGCCTTGAAGCGCTGCACGTCCTCGTCGGTTACGCCGCGCTTCTCAAACTCTTTCAGTGTGTTGCGGATGATGACCTCGGTGCTGTCCAGCGTTTTGCCGGGCAGGGGCAGGGCCACAAAATCGAGGAAGCCGCCCAGCTCCGAGTTCTGTTGGTAGGCCTGGGCCTGCACGGTTTTCTGGTTTTTCACCAGGTTTTTGTAGAGCAGCGAGGTTTTGCCGCCACCCAGGATTTCGGCCAGGGCGTCGAGGGCCATTTCGTCGGGGTGGCCGTGCGGCACCGTCGGAAATACCATTTGCAGCATGGGGAAGCGCACGTTGTCCTGGTAGCTCACGTAGCGGTCCTGCGTGAGCACGGGGGCGGGCAGATTGGTAGGCTGCACGGACGGCCCGCGCTTGATGGGGCCGAAGTATTTCTCCACCAGCTTCACCACCTCGGCCGACTTCACGTCGCCGCCCACGGTGAGGGTGGCGTTGTTGGGGCCGTACCAGCGCAGGAAGAAGTTCTTGAGGTCCTGCAGGTCGGCGCGGTCGAGGTCTTCGAGGTAGCCGATGGTGAGCCAGGAGTAGGGATGGCCGTAGGGGTACAGCGTTTTCGAGATGTATTCGCTGGCCAGGCCGTAGGGGCGGTTGTCGTAGTTCTGGCCGCGCTCGTTTTTCACCGTCGAGCGCTGAATCTCGAATTTCTTCTGGCTCACGGCGTCGAGCAGGAAGCCCATGCGGTCGGCCTCCAGCCACAGGCCGGTTTCGAGCTGATTGCTGGGCAGGGTCTCGAAATAGTTGGTGCGGTCTTGGTTGGTCGAGCCATTCAGGGTGCCGCCGGCGGCCGTCACCAGCTTAAAGTGCTGCTGGTCGCCCACATGGTCGGAGCCCTGGAACATCATGTGCTCGAAGAAGTGCGCGAAGCCCGACTTGCCAATCTGCTCACGGGCCGAGCCCACGTGGTAAGTCACGTCCACGTGCACCAACGGGTCGGAGTGGTCTTCGGCCACCACGAGCGTGAGGCCGTTGGGCAGCACGTACTTCTCGTAGGGAATCATTACCTGGCCGGGCTGCTTGGTTACCTTCTCCACCAGCTTGGTGCCGTAGGGCGTGGTCATCAGGGCCGTGGTTTTGGCGGCGGCAGTCTTAGAGGCCGGGGCTTTGGCCGCCGGTTTTTGCTGGGCAAAGCTGACGGTGGTCATCAGCGCCAGGCCCAGCGTAGAAAGGAAACGAAGGTTCATTCTTGGAGAAAAAGGGATTAGTGGAAATGAGGTAGGTGAATCAGGCTGCAACTTACTGCTGCGGCCGCAACCAACGCGGCAGTAAGCGCTGCGGTCGGGCTTGCGGAGCAAGGGCAAGCGTTGCATCGCAGGGGTTGCTTGTCTGTTACAGCATCAGCGTTTTTTCATTGCGCCAAATGCCAACGGGGGCGCAAAAGGCCACTATTCCCGTGGTCTTCTGCGCCCCCGTTGGCATCAGTTGAGCGTTTCTACTTCCGAATCAGCGCGCCGGCCTGCTTCTCGAACTGCTGAATCAGCTTCTGCATCACCTGGTCGATGGCCTGCTCGCTGAGCGTCTGGCCGTAGTCCTGCAGCGTGAAGCTCACCGAATACGACTTTTTGCCCGCGCCCAAGTTCTCGCCGGCGTACACGTCGAACACATTGATGCTCTGCAGCAGCTTCTTCTCGGTCTTGCGGGCAATCTGCTGGAGCTGGTCGAAGGTTACGGCCTGGTCCACCACGATGCTCAGGTCGCGGCGCACTTCCGGGAATTTCGACAGCTCGCGGGCCGTCAGTGTGGGCTTGTACTTCTTGCTCAGCGCGTCCCAGTCCAGCTCGGCGTACCACACCGGCTGCGATACGTCCATCTTCTTCAGCACCGAAGCCGATACGGCACCCAGCTGGGCCAGCGGCTGGTTGTGCACCAGCAGCGTGAGGCCACCGGCCAGGTACTCGTGCTGCACCGGCTGCGAAGCCGCCCCGCCGAAGCCCAGGGCCGCCAGCACCTGCTGCACCGCGCCCGCCAGGTCGTGGAAAGCCGCTTTTTCCGACTTCTGCTGCCAGGTTTCGCTGGCGGCGTTGCCCGTCAGGTACAGCACCAGCTTGTTCTTTTCCTGGTACTTGCCGTTCTCGTTCTGCGAGTAGGTCTTGCCGAACTCGTAGAGCTTGAGGTCGCGCTGGCGGCGGTTGAGGTTGTGCCGAATAATTTCCAGGCCCGAGTGCAGCAGGGTGGGCCGCATCACGTTCAAGTCGACGCTGTTGTAGTTCAGAATACGCACCAGCGCCGGGTTCACCTCGCCGTCTTTCTCGAAATAGAGCGAGTTGGTGAGCGAGTTAGTCAGAATCTCTGAAAAGCCCTGACCGCTGAGCAGCGAGGCGATTTTCACCCGCGTCACCTCCGGGTCGGGGTTCGGGAACTTGGCCAGGAAGGAGGCCGAGTTGTTGGGCCGCAGCGCCACATTATTGTAGCCGTAGATGCGCAGGATTTCCTCAATCACGTCGGCCTCGCGGGTCACGTCCACCTTGTGGGGCGGCACGGTCAGCATCCAGGTATCCTGGTCGCCGGCGTCGAGGTTTTCTTCGCTGATTTCAATGTCGAGGTCCGTCAGAATCTGGCGGATGCGCTCGGGGGCAATGTACTGGCCCACCAGCCGCTCCACGCGGGGCAGGCGCAGGCGCACAGTAGCCGGCGGCACGGGCGTGGGGTACTCGTCCACCACCGGCGCGGCGATGGTCGCGCCCGCTACTTCCTGCAGCAGCAGGGCCGCCCGCTGCAGGGCTACCGGCACCATGTTGGGGTCGGTGCCGCGCTCGAAGCGGAAGGAGGCGTCGGTTTTCAAATTATGCGTTTGCGAGGTGCGACGCACGGCGGCGGGGCCGAAGTAGGCGCTTTCCAGAAATACGCGGGTGGTGCCCTCGCTCACGCCCGAGGTCTTGCCGCCGAACACGCCGGCCAGCGCCATGGGCGCGCCGTTGGCATCGGCAATCACCAAATCCTCGGCTTTGAGGCTGCGCTCGATGCCGTCCAGAGTCACGAATTTCTCGCCGGCCTCGGCGCGCTTCACGCGGATGTGGCCGCCGGTAATCTGTTCGGCATCAAACGCGTGCAGGGGTTGGCCCAGCTCGTGCAGTACGAAGTTGGTCACGTCTACCACGTTGTTAATTGGGCTCAGGCCGATGCTGCGCAAGCGGCGCTGCAGCCACTCGGGCGACGGGCCGACGTGCACGTTTTCCAGCAGCAGGCCGGCGTAGCGCGGGGCGGCTTCAAGGTCCTCAATCGTTACCTTGATGTTGCTTTCGGCCGAGGTCGGGGCCGCAAAGCCGCTCACGTCGGGCAGGTGGCAGGGCTGGCGCAGCAGGGCGCGCACCTCGCGGGCCACGCCGTAGTGCGAGGCGGCATCGGCCCGGTTGGGCGTGAGGCCAATTTCGTACACCGTATCGGACCCCAGGCCGAAATAGTCGGCGGCGGGCGTGCCGTTAGGCAGGTCGGTGTCGAGCACCATGATGCCGGCGTGCGACTGGCCCAGACCGATTTCGTCCTCGGCGCAAATCATGCCCTCCGAGGCCGCGCCGCGAATCTTGCTTTTCTTGATTTTGAACGGCTCGCCGCTGGCGGGGTGCAGTTCGGCGCCTTCGAGGGCCACCACCACGCGCTGGCCGGCGGCCACGTTGGGGGC
>NZ_BAAGZM010000091.1:0-11073 GCF_054778495.1 Hymenobacter agri | reverse complement strand
CGTGGGCCTGCTCGATGGCGGCGCAGGTTTCCTGCAGCGCCGCATCGTGGCGGGCGCATAGGATGAGCGAGGCGCCTTCGGCGGCCAGCTCTTTGGCCACGGCGCGGCCCAGTCCCTGGCTGGCGGCGGCCACCAGAGCAACTTTTCCTTGCAGTCCGAGGTCCATAATCGGGCTATTTCAGGCGCAGGTAGTCGTCCGACTTATCGAGCCAGTCCTGGCGCGGCGGGCTGAAGATGTCCACGTCGAGCGTGTCTTCGATGGCTTCGGCTTTGTGGGGCACATTGCCGGGGATGTGCAGCACTTCGCCCACGCCTACCACAATGGGCTCGGCGTCTTCCGAGCCAATCCAGAAGCGCAGCGCGCCTTCCAGAATGTAGGTAATCTGCTCGTTGTGATGCTGGTGCAGGGGCACGATAGTGCCTTTTTTGAGGTAGACATGAGCCAGCATCATTTTATCGCCAGTGATGAGGCGGCGCGAAAGCTGGTCGGTTACCTGCTCCACAGGCATGGCGTCCCAGGTGTATTTGGTGGCGGTGGGGTTGTCGGGCATGAAATGGGGGATAAGGGAAAAGGAACAAGGTGAAAGGGTACGTCCGTCATGCTGAGCGCAGTCGAAGCATCTCTACCTTAATACTAACCTAAATGTTAGAATTAGTTGCGCGGCAGAGATGCTTCGACTGCGCTCAGCATGACGGCCTTTTCCCCTATTCCCTGTTCCCAAAAACTACACCCGCACCCGGCTCGCCACCGCCGACACGGCCAGCCCCATCACCGCAATCAGCGCAAACGACACGCGCAGGCTCGTAGCACCCGCCACGAAGCCGATAACCGGCGGCCCGAGCAGAAACCCAAAAAAGCCGATGGTGGACACCGCCGCCAAGGCCATGCCTGCCGACATGTGCGTGGACTTGCCCGCCGCCGAATACACCAGCGGCACCACCGCCGACGTGCCGAAGCCCACCAGCAAAAAGCCCAGCAGCGCCGTGGGCAGCGTGGGCAGCGCCACCGCAATGCTCAGCCCCACGGCCGTGAGCAGGCCGCTAAGCTGAATGACACGCCGGGGGCCGAGGCGCGCAGCCAGCCAGTCGGCCCCGAAGCGGCCCAGCGCCATCGTGCTCATAAACGCCGTGTAGCCCGCCCCCACCCAGGCCTTATCGGCCTGAATCACCTTCTTGAAATACACCCCGCTCCAGTCGAACATCGCCCCCTCGCAGATGAGCGCGCAGAAGGCAATGGCCCCCAGCCCGAGCAGCTCCTTATCGGGCTTCACGAAGATGGGCTGATTGGGGTCGACGCCCGCATCCTGCCGCACGGTGGAGCCGGCGCTCACGGCCAGCCCGGCCAGAATAAAGGCCGCAATGAAGATGAAATGCACGCCCGGCGGCACCGCGTGCCCAATCATGAACGAGCCCACGGCGGCCGCCACAAAACCCGCCAGGCTCCAGAGCCCGTGAAACGACGCCATGATGGGTTTGTGCTTGTACAGCCGCTCCACGCCCACGGCCTGGGTATTCACCGCGATGTTGGTAAGGTTGCCGCCCACCCCAAATACTACCAGGCACGGCAGCAGTTGCCACAGGCTACCGGCCCAGCCCAGCCCCAGCAGCGCCGTGGCGTAGAGCACCACGCCCCACAGCACCACGCGCCGGCTGCCCAGCTTGGCCACTAGCCAGCCCGCCAGCGGCAGCGAGGCCAGCTGCCCCAGCGGAATGGCCAGCAGCACGCCGCCCAGCGCCGCTTCCGAAATACCCATGCGCTGCTGCACGCTCGGAATGCGCGAGGCCCAGCTGGCAAAGCACAGGCCCAGCAAAAAAAACAAAGCGCCTACCGCCAGGCGGTGGGTTTTGCGCGAGGTGCCGCGCGGCGAAACACTATCCAACGTCATCATGCGCAAGCGGCCGCTCTCAGCGGGAGAGCGGTCCAATTTTTACGCAAGTTCGGGGCTGGCGGCCGGGCTGGCGCAGGCACCGGCCGCCAAATCGGCCGTAATCCGGGCACTCACCTGCCGCAGCAGGCCAATGGTTTCGTCGACGACGGGCTGCACGGCGGCCCGTTCGAACGGCTCGGGCCACTCGTTCAGCAGCTCCACCGGGGGCAGAATGTGCAGGGCACGCAGGTGCGTGAGGTTAGGCCGCAACGTGTGGGCGGTGCCGCGCAGCTGGCGCACATCGGCCGCCAGCACAGCCTGCCCGAAGCCCGCAATGGCCTCGTCGCAGCTCTCCACGAAGGTTTCGAGCATGAAGCGCACAAAGTCGAGGTCGCCTTGGCCCACGTGCAGCAGCTCGTCGGTCTGGTAAAGCGCAGCCTGGACAGCGGCGCCGCCGGGTTGGGCGGCCGGGGCCGTCGTCGCCTCCGGGGAAGCAGTTTCGGTGGGTTCGGCTTCGGTGGGGCTCATCAGCGGGCACAGCACCCAGCGGCTCACCTTGCGCAGCAGCTCATCTTCCTTGAAAGGCTTGGTGAGGTAGTCATCCATACCCGCGGCCAGGCACTTTTCGCGCTCGCCCTTGATGGCGTTGGCCGTGAGGGCCACAATAGGCGTAGTCAGCTCCAGCTGTTGGCGCAGCAGCGCGGTGGCCGCGTAGCCGTCCATCACCGGCATCTGAATATCCATCAAAATCAGGTCGAAGGGCTGGACCTGGGCCAGCTCCACGGCCACGGCCCCGTTTTCGGCCTCGGTCACTTCCACAAAGGCGTGGTCGAGGAAGGTTTTGGCAATCTGGCGGTTGAAGCGGTTGTCCTCCACCAGCAGCACGCGCTTGGCGCGCAGGCTCGGGAGCAGGCGCTCCTGGGGCGGCAGCGTGTCTTTAGGCAGCAGGTCGGCCGACGCCCCCACGGGCAGTTGCACCACGAAGTGCATCATCGTGCCCTTGCTTTTCACACTTTCGGCCTGCACGTCGCTGCCCATCAGGCGCAGCAGGTTACGGCTGATGCTCAGGCCCAGACCCGTGCCGCCGTACTTGCGCGTCACCGACGAGTCTTCCTGGCTGAACTCCTGGAACAGGCTCTGTACAAATTCCGGCTCAATGCCGATGCCCGTGTCGGCCACCCGGAACTCCACGCCCGCCCGGCCGTCGGGCCCGGTGCCCACCAAGTCGCAGGTGACGGTGACGCGCCCGGTTTCGGTGAACTTGATGGCGTTGCCGGCCAGGTTGAGCAGCACCTGCCGGATGCGGTAGGGGTCGCCGAGGAGCACGGGCGGCACCGTGTCGGCCACGCGGGTTATCAGCATCAGGCCCTTTTCCACGGCCTTGTAGTGCAGGGTTTGCTCTACTTCGGCCAGCAGGTGGCGCGGCGTAAAGCCAACTTCCTCCAGCGTCATCTTGCCGGCTTCGAGCTTGCTCAAATCCAGAATATCATTGATAATCACCAGCAAATGCTCGGCCGAAGTGGTAATGGCCTGGCGGTAGCTGTCCTGGTCGGGGGCGAGCGGGGTTTTGGCCAGCAGCTGGCTCATGCCCAGAATGGCGTTCATCGGCGTGCGGATTTCGTGGCTCATGTTGGCCAGAAACAGCTCGCGCGCCCGCACGGCGCTCTCGGCCGCCAGCTTGGCGTGGCGCAGCTGCCGCTCAGTGTTCACGCGGTCGGTAATGTCGATGCCATAGGCCACCAGCAGGTGGGGCGAGCCATCGGGGTTAAACACCGGCTGCAGGCAGCGCATCTGGTGGCGCATGCCCTCGGGCCGGTCGAACGACTCTTCAAACGTCACCAGCTCACGCCCCCGAAAAGCACTCATGATGCGCTCGTGGCGCTCCTCGGCCATGGCCCGCGGGTGGCCATACTGCGCGAAGTATTCGAGGTTGTCGCGGCCAATCACCCACGCCCGCCGCTCGGGGTTCTTAATGCCGGTGGCATTCACGTAGAGGTAGCGGCCCTCGGGGTCGAACACGCCAATGTCGCACGGAATGTGGCTCAGCGCGCACTCGTAGAAAGCCCGTTGCTCGGCCAGCTGCTGCTCGGCCTGGCGGCGCTGCGTCACGTTGCCGCTGGTGCCCACCACCATGCGTAGCGCACCATCGGCGGCAAATACCGGCGTGAGGTAGCGCAGCATCAGCTGCGGGCCGCTGGCCGAGGCGAAAGTTTCCTCCCACATTACTTCGGCCCGGGTCGCTACGGCCTGCTCGAAGTAGCGGCGGCGGTTTTTGGCCAGCTCGCGCGGCCGCTCCCGCCGGGCGCAGTAGTCAAAATCGTCTTTCCCAATTATCCAGTTCCGTATCTCATCATCGGCGAAGCACTGCCGGTTGGCCAACTGGTAGCGGTGCTCCGCGTCGAAGGCCACCACCTCTACCTGCAAGTGGTTGAGCACGGTATCATAATAGTCGCGTTGCTCGGCCAGGTGCTGCCGGGCGGTGCGCAGCTCGGCCTGCGTGGCGGCCAGCGCTTGCTGCAGGGCCGCCAGCTGCTCGGCCACCGGGGCGCTGGCATCGGGCAGCGGCACGGCAGATTCGGGAGGAATATCGGAAGAGTCTAATAAATTGTAAAAAACACCCATTTATTATAGTTCTATTATTTTTAAACAATTCACAAAGATACTACAATCGACAAGCCTAAACACCTTGCTTTCTTGCTATTACCAAAACAATTATTTGATTTTAAGGGGTATTTTTTGAACAAAACATTTCTAACAAGCTTGGTAAAATATAATTATTTGAGGTTGTTGTTTTCAGGTGCTTTGCCCGCAGAAAATGGGCTACTGCGGAGCGCGCCAACCCGCCACCCGGCAGCTGCAGGCCTTACCAAAACGCCTCGCAAAAAGAGGCAACGTGGTGCCGGGCCCGCGGTGGTGCCGCTTGGCGGAACGTGGCCCCAGCGGAGCAACACCGGTTGGACGCGCTGGAGCTTGCAGAATCCGAAAATCGGTGGGGATGCGCTACCACCATATCATCTCAGCCGGGCACAGCACACCGCAACCGGAGCCGGCTATTGCAGGAGCTGGGCCAGGGCCCGCCGGTAATCGGGGTTGTCAGTCATGCCGTTGTGGTGCGCGCCGGGCAGCACCACGAGCTTATCGGTGGGCCTGAGCAAAGCCTTGAGGCGCAGCGAAGCGTGGTAGTCAATCACCTCGTCGCGGTCGCCGTGAAATAGCACGATGGGCGCACTCACCCGCGCTATCAGCTCGTTGGTGGGCATGGGGTAGCGCAGCAGAAAGCCGGGCACGAAGGGGTAGCGCCGCGCCGCCATATCGCGCATGCTGAAATACGGAGCCTGCAAAATCAGCAGCCGGGGGTGGTGGCGCGCGGCTAGCCACGTGGCCGGCCCGGTACCCAGCGAGTAGCCCAGTACGACGGTACGGTTTTCCGGATATTCGGGCAGCAGATGCCGGTACACGGTATCTACATCGGCCAGCAGCTGGGCTTGGCTGCTGATGGTGCCGCCGCTTTTGCCGTAGCCGCGGTAGTCGGGCAGAAACACGTCGTAGCCCAGCGCGGTGTAGGCTGCGGCGGCATCGCCCCAGCTATTGAGCGCGCCGCCGTTGCCGTGCAGGTAGAATATCAGGCCTTTCGACGCGGGCACTTTAAAGAGTAACCCGTGCAGGCGGGTGCCGTCGGCGGCGGTGGTCCAGCGCTCCTCGAATTGGCCCAGGAAACGAAACCGGTAGTCGGCCGGCAGGCGCGTGGGCCCGAACAGCAGCTTTTCCTGCTTGAAGTACAGTACCCCGCATAACAGCACGTACAGCGCCGCCACTACGCTCACCACAAGTAGCACCACTCTCATAAGTCACCGGCTGCCGCGCACGGAAGCACCCGCTTCCGGTCCCGCCAAAGTAAAGCGCAGCCGGGCAACGCAGCCCTACCCCCCAATCGTGGCCATGCTCTCGAAACTGAGCTGGTGCAGCGGGCGCTGCCGCTCGGCCTCGAAGCCATTGGCCGCCCGATAGTGGAAAGCGCTGCTGAGGGCCGCCACAATTTCGGCATCGGAAGCACCACCGCGCAGCAGGGCGCGGGTGTCGAGCACGCCTTGGTCGTAAAGGCAGGTTTTGATGCCGCCCTCGGCCGTAAGGCGCAGGCGGTTGCAGGTGCCGCAGAACGTGCGCGAGTAGGCCGCAATGATGCCCACCGTGCCCCGGTGCCCGGCAATGGTGTACTCCGAAGCCGTGGCCCCGGCCGCCATGCTCACCGGCAGCAGCGTACCAAAATGCTGTTCCAGATGCTGGCGGATGCGGACGTGGTTCCAGGGCAGCGAGGCGGGGCCGGCTTCGTGGCTGCCGCCATTGAAGGGCATTTCCTCGATGAAGCGGACATCGACGGGCAGGTCGCGGCTGAGGGCGGCCAGCGGAATGAGGGCGTCGATGTTCTGGCCATCCATCACCACGGCGTTGATTTTTACCTGAATACCGGCATCGAGCAGGGCGTGAAAGGTGGCCAGCACCTTGGGCAGCTCGTCGCGCCGCGTAATCTGGAAGAACCGCTCGCGGTCGAGCGTATCGAGGCTGAGGTTCACGGCCTTCACGCCGAGGCGGGCCAGGGCGGGCACGTGCGGGGCGGTGAGCACGCCGTTGGTGGTCAGGCTGATATCGTCGATGCCGGGCAGCTGGGCCAACTGCTCCATAAAGGGCACCAGGTCGCGCCGCACGAAGGGCTCGCCGCCGGTGAGGCGCACTTTGCGCACGCCCAGGCCGGCCAGCAGGCCCGTGAGGCGCAGCATCTCCTCGTAGCTCAGCAGCTCGTGCTTAGGCATGTACTTAATGCCTTCTTCGGGCATGCAGTAAAAGCAGCGCAGGTTGCAGCGGTCCGTCACGGCCAGGCGCAGGTATTCGAGCGGCCGGCCGTGCTGGTCGTAGAGCGGAGAGACAGCCGGCGGGGCCGGAGCGAGGAGAGATGGAAGCACGTTTATCACCAATTTTGCCCGGCTGTACGTAAGACAGCCGGCTTGTGGTAAACCCCAGACGCTGGCTGGTGTTCAGCCTACGGCCCACAGCACCCCCAGCGGCTGGTTTTTGCCCCAAAATTTACGTCGAAAGATATGTCATTAAAAGTCGCCCTCTTCGGCATCACCCGCGACATCGTAGGTACGTCGGTGATTGAATTGCCGGCCCCCGCCCCCACCACCGTAGGCGAACTGCTGGCCGAAATGCGCCGCCAATACCCCGCCCTCGGCGACCTGCGCAGCTGCGCCGTAGCCGTAAACAACGAATACGCCAGCGTCGACCAGCCCCTGCACACAGTAGACGAAATCGCGCTGATTCCGCCCGTAGCCGGAGGCTAAGCTTCAGTTAACAGTTATCAGTGAGCAGTGAACAGCTTGATTCCTCCCATTTAGATAACTGCTCACTGATAACTGTTAACTGCTCACTGATTCAATGACTCCTACCCTATCTATTACCGACCAGCCCATTGATATTGCCGCCGCCCTCGCGGCCGTGCAGACGGATACCGCCGGGGCGGTCAACTCTTTTATCGGTACGGTGCGCAACCAGTCGGGCGGCCGGCCGGTGCGACGGCTGCACTACGAGTCGTACGACAGCATGGCCCTCACGCAGCTAGGCCATGTGGTAGCGCAGGCCTACGAGAAGTGGCCCATGCTTCAGGAAGTAGCCGTGGTGCACCGCAAGGGCACTTTGGAACTCGGCGATGTGGCCGTGGTGGTAGCGGTAGCTACGCCGCACCGCGCCGAGAGCTTCGCCGCTTGCCAGTTCATCATCGATACGCTGAAGCAGGTGGTGACCATCTGGAAGCGGGAGGAGTATGAGGACGGCACCGAGTGGGTGGCCGCGCATCCGTAGAGCTGATTTTAAGCACAAAAAACGCCCGACCTCTCTGTAGAAATCGGGCGTTTTTTCGACGTAGAGACGCATAATTGCGTCTTATCATCCGCACAATTTGTGCGTCATCGTTCAACAACAAGACGCAATTATGCGTCTCTACTTGCTCGGAATCAGGTACCCCAGCGACAGCTGGAATGCTGAGTGGCGGGCGTTTTTCAGGTCGCCGTTGAAGTAGGTGCTGTTGTCGGATTTCACGAAGTCGCTAAAGGCACCGGTGTAGCGTAAACTCAGGCTCAGACCGTTGTCGGCTTCGTAGCCCACGCCGGCCAGGTAGCCCAGCTCGTTGCGGTTGAGGCCGCTCACGTCGGTTTTATCCTGCGACTCGGCCGTGGTGGGCGCACCGCCGAGGGCGGGCGTGGTGGTTACTTTGGTTTGGTTGTTGGCGCCCAGCAGGTACGAATACTGCGGGCCGGCTTCAAACACGAGGCCCGAGGCGCGCATTTTCAGCAGCACCGGCACGTCGAGGTAGTTGTAGTTCACGCTGCCTTCGCGCTTCTGCTTGGCGCCGAGTAGCGTGGTGTACTCGGTGGGCTTATTATCAAAGCCTTTCTGTGAATACAGGATTTCGGGTTGAAGCGACAGGAAGCCGTCCTGAATGATGGGCACGTTGAGCATGACGCCGCCCAAGAAGCCGACTTTATTATTGTAAGTATCCTGATTCTGGATGTTGCCGGCCAGGTTGGAATAGTTGGCGCCGGCGCGCAGGCCGAGGCGCACACTCTGAGCCTGGGCCGATGAAACAGCGGCCGTAGCCAGAAGCGCGGCAGCTACGATTGCAGTCTTTTTCATAAGTGAAATAAGGTTGGTTGAGAAGACGTAACGTGGGCGCATCCATCAAAAACGTGCCAACACGGGTCGTTAACGCTTATTCTGATAGTAATCGTCTGAGCAGAAAGGCAAAAAAATAACCGCTGTTCAGGCGGCTATTTTTGCTGGAAGAAGGCGTAGCAGCCTTGGACAACGCGCAGCTAGGGCTTCGCCAGCAGTTGCACGGCGCGTTCGAGCACCTCGTCGTGCCCGGCCTGAATGCCGGCAATGGTAGGCGTGGCCACCACATCGGGCACAATGCCCACGCGCTGGGTTTCGCGGCCGTCGGGGTAGTACACGCCGAGGCCGCTAATCATCGTATTGATGTTGCCGGGCAATACAATGGCCGACACGTTGCCGTCGGCCCCGGCGGTGGTGCTGCCCACTACCCGCGCGCCCGGCACGGCCCGCAGAACCATGGTGGTATACTCCGACTGGCTCTGGCTCAACTCATTCACCAAAATCATGACCTTGCCCGCGTAGGGCACGTCTTTGGTGCCCGGCACCGACAGCACCGGCGTGGTCATGAACATGCCCGGGTAAGTAGGCTGCGGCTCGCTGAAGCGCACGAAAGACACGGGCTTTGCCGACAGGTATTTCGTGAGTGAATACACTACAAACTCGGCGGGGTAGTTACGGATATCGATAATGAGCCCCTTAGTGTCCTTCATCGCGGCCATAGCGGCAGGCAGCTCGGCCTGCTTGATGGTGCCGAGCGAGAGGTAGCCGATGTTATCGGGCAGCATCTTCCAGAACGGGGCTTTGGGGTCGGGCGTGCCGAAGTTCAGGGCCAGGTTGAGCTGGTCGGCCGGCACGCGGGCCACGGTCACGGGAAAATCGCGCCCGGCACGGCGCACCAGTAGGGTAACTTTGTCGGAAGGGCCGCGCAGCAGGTCGCGGGCAATGTTGCGCAGCTGGGTAGGCTCGTTGGAGGCGGGCGTGAGGGGCTGCCGGGCTTTTATCAGGTCGGTAACCTTGGTGCCGTCGACAGCCAGCACTACGTCGCCTTTCTGCAGGCCGGTGGCCGGGCCGAGGGTTTCGTGGAAATAACCCGTCACCACGGCCTGGCCTTGCACAAAGCGTACCTGCACTGGCGCGTGCAGCGTGCCTTTGTAGGCAGCCAGAATCTTGTCGTTGAAAACATTGGCGTGCGTGTCGTGGATGCGGGCAATAATGGCCAGAGCGGCCAGCCGGTACTGCTCGTCGGTGCGGGCGGCGGCGAATTGCGGAATAAATTCGGGCAGCACCTTTTGCCAGTCTTCCCCGATGGCGTAGCGGTAGGGGAAGAAATATTCAATCATGTTCCAGTAGCGGTACAGCGCCAGCAGGCGCAGGCCGGCATCGGGCGTGGCGGGCTGGGCATACACTTCCTCGTGCTCAAACAGCGGGTTGCCGATATTGGGGGCACTGCGCACGTAGTAGTGCGGGCCCTGGTTGCGGTTTTGGCGCAGGTAAGCAAGTTGCTGGCTGAGAGCTGGGCTGAGCTGTTTTTTATCAGTCAGCCAGTCCAAATCCGCCGCGAGGCGCACGTCTTTGGGCTTGGGCTCGCTACAGTTGTTGCAGGCCGCCACCGGGCCGAAGCCAGTGAGCCAGGTGCTGAGCACAGCGCTACATTCGTCCTTCGTTTTAGCATTGAGCACCTTGGGCAGCACGCGCAGCATTTCCGCGTCCATGTTGTAGTCGCCGCGGGCTACGGCGGGGTGGTAATATTTCACAAAGCCCCAGACCCGGCCCAGCACGGCGAGGTTATCGACTTGGAGTTTGGTGAGGTTATCAAGCGCGATGCCCGAGCCGTGGCGAAAGGCGGTGTCCTGCTCGGCTTTGTACTGAACGACGGGCTTGGCCGGAGCCTGGGCCAGCCCTGCTACTGGGGCAGCCAGCAGCAGGGCAAAGGAAAGAAAGTTGTACTTCATGCCCCGAAGATGAGCAATGTGTGCAAAACGTTGCCCGCCGCCCAATTTTATCGGGGCCCTGATACGCCGGCTACCGGTGCGGCTCCAGCTCCCGCTCGGCAGCCTGGCGCTCGGCGGGCGTGTTCACGTTGCGCAGCTCGGCGGGTGCGGGTGGGGCTAGCAGCTCGGTGTCGGAGTTAATGAGCGCCTTGCGCGGGCAGGAGTAGCCCAGGCTCAGAAACCGCAGCAGCTGCCCGTAGGCGCGCGGCTCCCAGATGCTCACCAGCGGCTCCGGAAATTCGTCCCAGGGACTGCGGAAGGACGTGGCCATCCGGGCTGGCTGGCGGTTGCTCACGAGGTATTCGAGCGTGTTGCGGGTGAGGAAGGGCAAGTCGCAGGCCAGCACCAGCCAGGCCGCGTTGGGGTCGGCCTGCATAGCGGACAGGATGCCACCCAACGGGCCCAGGTTCAGGAAGGTATCGGGCAGGGCGGTGAGGCCGACGGGCAGTTCGCCGGCCTGGTCAGGGCGCACGGATACGCGCACATCGGGGCAAAACTCGGCCAGCAGCGCGGCGGTGTGCTGGCGCTGGTCGAGGCCGTGGTAGTGCAGC
>NZ_BAAGZM010000090.1:0-11086 GCF_054778495.1 Hymenobacter agri | reverse complement strand
CCGCCGCGCCAGCGGCCGGCAGCACGCCCAATACCCGTCCGGCCCTCACTGATGCGCAGCGGGAGCAGGCGCACCAGTTGCGCTTCCAGGCCCGCGGCATTATGCTGAATGTGGCACAACTGGCGCAGAAATACGACCACCAAATCAGCCAATTGGCCGAGGAAGTGCAGCCCCAGAAAGAGCAGTGGGCCGCTGATATGAAGGCCATTGTCGCTAAAAATGCCACGCCTGAGCAGCAGCAGAAACTGGCCGCCGCCAAAGGCCGCCACGGCCGCGGCCCGGCGCAGCTACGCCGCTTCTTCAAGCCCGCTATGTTCCTGCTGATGGACCCCAATGCCCCGGCCGATGCGCCCGGCGAGCGCGGCGTCGGTGTCAGCAGCTTCTATCCGAACCCAGCCGCGGCCACCACGCAGCTGGAGTACGAGGTGAAAAAAGCCGGCCCGGTTTCCATCGATTTGCTTGACAAGGACGGTAACAAGCTGCGCACGTTGCTGCCCGAAACGCCGCAGGAAAAAGGCGGCCAGCGGCAGCAACTGAATTTGAGTGACCTATCGGCCGGTACTTATTTTTATAAAATCATCACCAAAAGCGGCACGCAAACCAAGCGGTTCGTGAAAGAGTAGTGCCGAGTTGTCATTGCGAGCGTAGCGCGGCAATCCTTCCTCATTCACTCAGTGACCAGCCTATTAATGTGAAAAGCCCCGGCTCTGGAATAGAGTCGGGGCTTTTGGTTTGCAAAAAGGCTTTGCCACATTTCAGGGTTGGTCGCAGTGAGAGGAAAAATTGTCGCGCTGTGCTCGCAATGACAGCCCGGCGCTACTCCCGCACCAGCTCGCCGCTCAGGCGGCGCAGGGCCAGCTCGGCCTGCTTAGCGGCGTAGCGGATGTCGAGCAGGCGGGTTTCGGCGTCGAGCTCGTTGCGCTGGGCTTCGCGCAGGGCCAGGGGCGTGAGCAGGCCCAGGCGGTAGCGCTCGAGGGCAATATCCACGTTCTGGCGGGCCAGCTGGATGTTGGTTTCTTCGAGGTCGAGCAGCTGCAGGTAGTTCTGGTATTGGGCGTACGCGGTGGCGGCGTCGGCATCGAGCTGCAGGCCGGTCTGGTCGAGCTGCAGGCGGCGCTGCTCCTCAATCACGCGGGCGTTTTGCTCCTGGCGGCGCAGGTTGAAGCCGTCGAAGATGGGCACCGAGGCGGTGATGCCGTAGTTCAGGCCCTGCACCTGGTTGGTGCTGGTGGTGAGCACGGTGCCCGCAAACGCCGCGTTGTTGATGTTGCGGGTGAGGCCGTAACCCGAAATCAACCCGATTTGCGGGAAGCGGGAGGCGCGTACCAGGCGGCGGTCGTAAGTCGCCACGTCAAGGCCGAGACGGGCCTGGGCCAGGCGCGGGTTGTTGGCTTTGATGCCGGCTGTGATGGTTTCTTCGCGCAGGTCGCGGGTTACGGTGAGGCTGTCGCTGGGGGCGAAGTCGAGGCGCGGGGTGCGGCCCAGCAGGTTATTGAGCGTGATTTTGGCAGCGGCCAGCGCCTGTTGCTGTTGCAGCAGCAGGCTGCGGTCGGCGTTATAGTCGACGCGGGCGGTCAGTACTTCTACTTTGGCGCTCACGCCCACATCCACGCGGGCTTGCGTGAGGTCGATGCGGGCCTGACCGATTTTCAGGGCTTCTTCAAGCGAGTTGATTTTGCCCGACTGCCGCACCACGTCGTAGTAGGCGTTGGCCACGTTTTCCACGGTTTCCTCCACCGTGGCGCGGGTAATCTGCTGCTGCTGCTGGCGCAGGCTTTTCAGCCGGTCGTAGGCGATGAACATGCCCAGGCCGTCGAACAGCGTCCAGCCCAGCGTGACGTTGGTATTGAAGGCGTTGGAGCTGGCCCCGTTCACAATGCGCGGGTCGCTGGTGCCGAAGCGCTGGTTGATGTTGTTGTTGTTGAAGGTGCGCGTGAGGTTGCCCGTCAGGCTGGGCAGCTGGCCGGCGTTGCCGCGCGTCACGTTGTTCTCGGCAACGCGCTCATCCTGCCGCGACACCAGGATGCCGTAGTTGTGCTGCAAAGCCTCGGCAATGGCTTCCTGCAGCGAAAGCGGCGGCGCGGCCGGTACCGTGGCCGGCTTCTGCAACTGCCGCGGCTGGGCCACCGGCACCTGCGCCAAGCCGGCGAAGGGGAGGAGAAGGAAAAAGAAGGGAAGGAATTTCATTGATAAAGGTATACGAACCATAATCGGCCGTCATGCAGAGCGGAGCGAAGCATCTCGCGTGGGCTAGCAACTAAATTGTGAAGACGGCATTGATTAGTGGTGGCACGCAAGATGCTTCACTGCGCTCTGCATGACGTTCTTAATGTAGTTCGTCGGGTCAACGTTATGCTGCCACCGGTTGCTTTTCGCCAGCGGCCACTTTGGGCTTGTGGCTCTTGGCCGAAGCGAAATAGGAATACATCACCGGCACCACGAACAGCGTGAGGCCGGTGGCAAATAGCAGCCCGCCTACTACGCCGATGCCCATGGCCCGGCGCCCCAGCGCGCCCGCGCCCTGCGCCATGGCAATGGGCAGAATGCCGAGCACGGCGCATAGGCTGGTCATCAGAATGGGTCGGAAACGGGCGGCCGAACCTTCAATCAGGCCGGTCATGTAGTCGGACCCTTTTTCCACGCTCTGATTGGCGAATTCCACGATGAGAATGCCGTTTTTCGTCACCAAACCTACCAGCATGATGATGCCAATTTGCGAGAACAGGTTCATGGTTTGGTTGAAATACCAGAGGCTAAACAGGGCGCCGGCCAGCGCCAGCGGCACCGTCACCATGATGATGCCGGGGTCGCGGAAGCTTTCGAACTGCGCGGCTAGAATCAGGTAAATCAGCACCAGCGCCAGGGCGAAGGCGAAGAGCACCGACGAGGAGCTTTCGGCGAAGTCGCGCGACTGGCCCGCGAGGGCGGTGGAGAACGAGTCATCCAGGTTTTTGTCGGCGATGGCCTGCATAGCGGCAATGCCTTCGCCCAGGGTTTTGCCCTTAGCCAGCGAGGCCGAGAACGTGGCCGCGTTGTAGCGGTTGAAGCGGTAGAGCTGGGGCGGCGTACTTTTCTCCACCAGCGTAATCACGTTGTCGAGCTGCACGAGCTTGCCGGTGCGGCTTTTCACGTTCAGGGTGCGCACGTCGAGGGGCTGATTGCGGTTTTCGCGCGCCACCTGGCCGATAATCTGGTACTGCTTGCCTTCGCGGATGAAGTAGCCGTAGCGCTGCCCGCTGAGGCCGGCCTGCAGGGTTTGGCTGATGTCCTGCACGCTCACGCCCAACGTCTGGGCTTTTTCGCGGTCAATCACCACGCGCAGTTCGGGCTTGTTGAACTTCAGGTTCACGTCGACGAAGCTGAAGGTTTTGTCGGCCTGCGCGGCTTCCAGAAACTTGGGCACGGCGGCAGTCAGCTTCTCGAAATCCTGGGTTTGCACCACAAACTGCACCGGCAGTCCGCCCCCGCGGCCGCCGCCACCGCCGGAGCTGATGCTCTGGTCCTGCGACACAGAAACGCGGGCACCGGTGTATTTCTTCACCGCAGCCGTGATGATATCGGCCAGCTGCTGCTGGGTATGAGGCCGGTCTTCGGGGTCTTTCAGCAGCACGCGGGCGATGGCCGAGTTGGCCGCGCCGCCGCTGCTGCCGCCGCCGGGCGAGGTCACGGTCAGGATGTTGTCCGCGTCGCGGGCCGAGCTGTCGGTGAGCACCTTGGTCAGGTCGGTCATGTAGTTGTCCATGTACTCGAACGACGCGCCTTCCGGGGCGTTGGCGTTGATGCTAAGGCGGTTGCGGTCTTCCACCGGGGCCAGCTCCGAGGGCAGGGTTTTCATGAAAAACCAGATGCCCACGCCCGTAAGCGCCACCAGGCCCCATGCCAGCCAGCGCCGGTCGAGGAAGGTGATGAGGGCGTTGCGGTAGCCGTTGGTGAGGCGCTGGAAGAACGGCTCCGTCTTGCGGTACAGCCAGTTGTGGTCGCCCTCGCGCTTGAGCAGCTTCGAGCACATCATGGGCGTGAGGGTGAGCGATACGAAGGCCGAAATCAGCACCGAACCGGCCAGCACAATGCCAAATTCCCGAAACAGCTTGCCCGTGATACCCGACAGAAACACCACCGGCAGGAACACCGCCGCCAGCACCACGGTCGTCGAAACCACCGCCATCAGAATCTCGGCCGAGCCGTTCTTGGCCGCCTCCAATGGCGTTTCTCCTTCCTCGATTCGGCTGTAAATATTCTCCAGCACCACAATGGCGTCGTCCACCACGAGGCTGATGGCCAGTACAATGGCGAGCAGCGTAAGCACGTTGATGGTGAAGCCCATCAAATCCATTACGAAGAAGATACCGATGAGTGACACCGGAATAGCCACCACCGGAATGAGCGTGGAGCGCCAGTCGCGCAGGAACAGGAAAATCACGACGACCACGAGCACGAAGGCCTCAATAATCGTGTCCTCCACCTCGGCAATCGAAGCGCGAATGAAGACCGAGTTGTCGAAGCCCGTGCTGATTTTCAGGTCTTTCGGCAAGTCGTTCTGGTATTGCTTCATCCGCTTGTTGAACTCCTCGGTGATGGCAATCTGGTTCGAGCCGGGCTGCGGAATGGCCATCACGGCCACCATCGGAATGCCATTGCGACGCAGAATAGTCTGGTCGTTTTCGGGGTAGAGCTCGGCGTAGCCCACGTCGCTCAGCCGCACCAGCGAAGTCGGGTCGTTGCGGATAATTAAGTCGTTGAAATCCTTCACCGAAGCCAGACGGCCCATGGTGCGCAGCGAAAGCTGGGTGCTCTGGCCCTGCACCGCGCCGCTGGGCAGCTCCACGTTTTCGCGGGCCAGGGCCTGCTGCACGTCAACCGGCGACACGCCCAGCGCGGCCAGCTTCACCGGGTCGAGCCAGAGGCGCATGGAATACTTGCGCTCGCCCCACACCCGGATTTCGCTCACGCCGGGAATGGTTTGCAGGCGCTCCTTGAGCACGTTGTTAGCGTAGTCGGTCAGCTCCAGCAGCGTGCGCGAGGAGGAGCTTAAATAGCTCAGAATGATGGGGGAGGAGTCGGCGTTAGCCTTGCTCACGGTGGGCGGGTCCACGTCGCGCGGCAGGCGGCCCTGGGCGCTCGATACCTTGTCGCGCACGTCGTTGGCGGCGGCTTCAAGGTCCACGTCGAGGTCGAACTCCACAGTGATGTTGCTGCCGCCGTCGCGGCTGGTGCTCGACAAGTTTTTGATGCCCGCGATGCCGTTGATGCCTTCTTCGAGCGGCTCGGTTATCTGGCTCTGAATCACGTCGGCCGACGCGCCGGTGTAGCTGGTCTGCACCGTGATGATGGGCGGGTCGACGCTCGGGTACTCGCGGATGGCAAGCGAGCGGAACCCAATCGCGCCGAAAATCACGATGAGCAGGCTCATCACGATGGCAAGCACCGGGCGGTTGATACTGACGGAGGAAAGACTCATGCTATATCGATTGAACGAGTAGAGACGCAATATTTTGCGTCTCGTCATTGCTGATGTTGTTATTGCTGCGCGGTTCGGCGCGGTACCGGTCGTTCAACGACGAGACGCAAAATGTTGCGTCTCTACTCGTTCAGCGGCCTACTTCTGCACCGCCACCTTGTCGCCGGCTTTCACCTGCAGGATGCCGGTGCGGATAACCGTGTCGCCCACGGCCAGGCCCTTGGTAATCTGAATCACCTTATCCGAGCGCACGCCGATGTTGACGGGTTGGATTTTGGCCTTGCCATTCTTCACGATGAATACCGTGTAGCCGCTGGCCACCGGCACCACAGCCTCAGTCGGAATCTGCAGGGCCTCGGCGGTTTCGCCCAGCTCCAGGTTCACTTTCACGAAGCCGCCGGGGCGCAGCTCCATGTTCTTGTTGGCGTATACGGCCCGCACTGGCAGCGTGCGCGACACGGGGTCAATCTGTGGGTTGATGGCGTAGACTTTGGCCTCGATTTTATTGGTTGTGGCTTCATCGGTCACCAGTACCGGGTCGCCCACGCGCACCGATTGGGCGAAGCGGCTGGGCACGTTGAAGTCAATTTTCACCGGCGATACCCGCGAGAGCGTAGTGATGGCCGTGCCCGGCGACACGTACGCGCCCACCGAGGTGTTGCGCAAACCCAGAATGCCGTCGAACGGCGCCCGCACGTAGGCTTTTTGCAGCGTAACGCGCAGGGCAGCCAGGTCGGCGCGGGCCGTGAGCAGGGCGTTTTGCGACTGTTCGTATTCCTGCCGGCTGATGTATTCTTTGGCCAGCAGCGTGCGCTGGCGGGCCTCCTGGTCCTGGTAGAGCTTGATGTTGTACTCCTGCTTTTGCAGCTGAGCCTGCACGTCGGCCGCGTTAATGGTGAACAGCAGCTGGCCCTTGCGCACCGGCTGGCCTTCCTGAATGTTGAGACTGGTGATTTTGCCCGAAATCTCACTCTGAATGGTTACCGCCTCATCGGCCAGCACTGAGCCGGTGGAGGAAATTTCGTCGGCCAGCTTGGTGGGGGCCACCACGTATACCTGCACCGGTACTTTGGGCTTACCGCCGGGGCCGCCCTTGCCGCCCGGCGCGGCCGCGCCACCTTTACCTCCTTTGCCGCCGGCATCTTTGTCGGCGTTGGGGCTCGGGAAATATTTCACCTTGGCCCAGGCCATGCCCGCGATGATGAGCGCGGCAATCAGCCAGCCCAGCCAGCTGCGCTTGCCTTTCGGCTGCGGCTCGTAGTCGGGCTCGGCGGCGGCGGGCGGCGGGGCGGCCGTGGGCGCAGGCGTAGAAGTCGTGTCCCAGGTTTTGGGCGTAGCAACAGAAGTGTTATCCAAAGGCATAGTGAGGAAGAACGCACAAGCGTCGGCCGATGTTCAGGCCGCGCTCAGCCGGGCGAGGGTAGTAGAAGACTTAGAACCCCAATAGGTGACGTTTCGGCTCCCGGGGTTGCGTCAAAGGTCCGGAAATCCAGACGGAGAGGCCCATCATGCAGACCGGGCCTATCTTCGCAACGATGAAGCCCGCTCCCGAAACCCCGCCCGAACCCCGCAATTTCTTCCAGGACGTGTACGAAGTGGTGCGCCTGATTCCGGCCGGTCGGGTCACGTCGTATGGCACCATTGCCCACTACCTGGGCTCGCGGCGCGGGGCGCGCACGGTGGGCTACGCCATGCTGGCCGCCCACGCCGATGCCTCGGTGCCGGCCCACCGGGTGCTCAACCGCCTCGGCCACCTCACCGGGCGCCTGCACTTCGCCACGCCCACCGCCATGCAGGAGGCCCTCGAAGCCGAAGGCATTAAAGTGGAAGACGACCGGGTGGTCGATTTTGACAAACTGTTCTGGGACCCGGCCGTGGAGCTGGGATAAGACGCCGACCAACTCAATGCTGCGGGGTTGATGGTCAGGAAAAAACCGACTGGTAAAAGGCATGAGGCATTGATGAACGGGCAGGCGTGAGCCGCCGCCGCGCACTATATTTGTTGTCCCCGGAGTGTGCCGGTGTCTTTTTTTATCGTATGAAGCACTTTATTACTGCGCTTGTTGCGTTGCTGCTGAGCCTGCCAGCCGTCGCGCAAACTACCTTTTCCATCCGCGGGCGCGTGCTCGACAAGGTGACCGGCGAAACGCTGCCGGGCGCTACCGTGCAGGTGACCGGCAACGGCCAGAACACCGGCACCGGGGCCGATGTGGAGGGCAACTATAAAATTGGCAACCTGCCGCCCGGCACCTACACCGTGCAGGCCAGCTTTGTGGGCTACAAGCCCATGACGCAGACGGTGCGCATTTCGGCCCAGAGCGTGGTAGCCTCCTTTCCGCTCAACTCCGACAATGCCAGCCTGGCCGAAGTTGAAGTAGTGGCCACGCAGGCTCAGGAGCGTGAAACCCCCGTGGCCTTCGCAGCCGTGAACGAGGTGAAGCTGCGCGAAACCCTGAGCAACCGCGACCTGCCCCTGATTCTCAACGAAACGCCCGGCGTGTACGCCACGCAGGGCGGCGGCGGTACCGGCGACTCGCGCATCAACGTGCGCGGTTTCGACCAGCGCAACGTGGCCGTGCTTATCAACGGCGTGCCCGTCAACGACATGGAAAACGGCCAGGTGTTCTGGAGCAACTGGGACTTGGGCGACGTTACCAAGAGCCTGCAGGTGCAGCGGGGCCTGTCGGCTTCCAAAATTGCCGTGCCCTCGGTGGGCGGCACCATCAACGTGCTCACCAAAGGCTTCGACGATAAAAAGGCGGCTCTGGCCCGCGTCGAAACCGGCTCGAACAACTACCAGAAATACTCGCTCATGCTGAGCTCGGGCCAGCTGAAAGGCGACTGGGCCGTGACCGTGTTCGGCTCGCGCCGCACGTCCGACGGCTGGGTGGACAAGGCTTTCGACGACGCCTGGACGTACTTCGGTACCATCAGCAAGCGCGCTGGTCACCACACGCTTTCGCTCACCGGCCTGGGCTCGCCCCAGCGCCACGGCCAGCGCACGTTTCCGTTCGAGGTGTACAAGTATTCGTACGAGAAGGCGCGTGAAATTGGCGCCACCATCAAATCGGGCGGCGACAAAGGCTTTCAGTACAACCCCTACTGGGGCACGCTCGACCGCTACTCCATCGTGGGCGGTACCAAGGTGAGCCACGGTGTGGAAACGCTGAACGAGCGAACCAACTTCTACCACAAGCCCCAGGTGAACTTCAACGACCTGTGGCAGGTGAACGACCGGCTGTTTGTGTCGACGGTGTTGTATGCCTCGTACGGTACCGGGGGGGGCACGACCACGCTGACCGGCAACTCCTCAACTAACACCATTGTGGATGCCAATGGACAAACCGGCTTCCAGAAAATTTACGACACCAACTACGCGGCGGTGGGCGCCGACGGGCAGCGGCAGTCATCGGAGATTTTGGTGAATGCCATCAATAGCCACCGGTGGTATGGATTTGTGGTGGGCGGCGACTACCTGCTGAACGACAAGCTGACGCTGTCGGCCGGTGTGGATGGCCGCGATTACACCGGCCTGCACTACCGCGAAGTGCGCGACCTGCTGGGCGGCGATTACTACGTGAACGCCGGCAACGCCAACGACCCTACGGCCCGGCTGAGAGTAGGCGATAAGCTGAGCTACAACTACGACGGTAAAACCCGTTGGCTGGGCGGCTACACGCAGCTCGAATACAAAACCCCGGTGCTTTCGGCGGTGGTGAGCGGCACAATGTCGCGGGTGTCGTACAAGCGCATCGACTATTTCCAGAAGCGCTTGCCCGACGGCAGCCCGGTATCAACCGACTGGACCAACTTCAACGGCTACAGCGTGAAAGCCGGCGCCAACTATAACCTGACCGAGCACGACAACATTTTCGTGAACGTGGGCTACAACAGCAAGGTCCCTTTCTTCAACCTGCTCTACACCACCACCGGCCGCAAATACGATAACGTAAAGCCCGAGGGCATTACTAGCGCCGAAATTGGCTACGGCATCAGCTACCCCAGCCTGAAGGTGACGCTGAACGCGTACTACACGCTGTGGGCCAACAAAACCACTACTTCGGTATCGACGACGACGGGCCAGGCCATTTACAGCACGGTGCGCAACGTGAATGCCCGCCACATGGGCATCGAGATGAGCATTGCCCAGGAAATCAGCCGCCGCCTGCAGCTGAACTCGGCCATCTCGCTCGGCGACTGGCGCTGGACCGGCCAGGGCCTGCTCAACCAGACCGACGAGGCGGGCTTCCCGGCTGGTGGTGGCTTCGACCAGCCCGTGTACCTCAACGGGGTGCACGTGGGCGACGCCGCCCAGAACCAGTTTCAGGTGGGCCTGCGCTACGAGCCCTTCCGCGGGGCTTACATCCGGCCGTCGTTCCTGCTGTTCACCAAGTACTACGCCGATTTCAACCCCGAAACCATTCTCAACCAGGGTACCAGCACCGATTCGTATCGCCTGCCGACCTCGCGCAACCTCGATATGCACTTTGGCTATGATTTCAAGCCAATGTTCAAGAATGGCACGCGCATCGGCCTCAAAGCTTCGGTGTTGAACGTGCTGAATGAGTTTTATTTCACCGATGTGTCGAACCGCTCCAACTCCAATTCGGGCAACCTCGACCTGATGCAGGTGTTCTTCAACCGGGGCCGTACGTTCACGGCCGGGCTGTCCATCGGGCTGTAAGCACGAGCAGTTAGTGCATAAAAAATCCCCGGCGAGGTCCTCGCCGGGGATTTTACTTTCTGGGCAATAGCAGCCCCTCCACTACCGCCCGCCGGCGGCCGCGGCGGCCAGCACGGCCCCGCGCATTTCTTCGGGCGACGTGTTTTTGACGAGGTAGCTGTGGGCGCCTTCGGCCAGCACGGTGCTCACCAGCGAAGGGTCGTCGTGCATGGAGATGATGACGACGCGCACATCGGGAAACTGCGTGCGTAGCAGGCGGGTGGTTTGCAGGCCGTCGAGCACGGGCATTTGCATGTCCATCAGAATGACGTTGGGCCGGCTGCCCTGGTCGAGCAGTTCGAGGAGCTCCTGGCCGTTGCTGGCCTCGCACACCACCTCAATGCCGGAATAGCCGCTTAGCAGCGCACGCAGCCCCTTGCGAAAAAGGATGTGGTCGTCGACGATGGCCAGGCGCACAGGATGAGCAGCAGTAGGCGTATTCATATAGCAAAAGTAATAGAAGAATTAGGGGAAGAAGTTGCGCCCAGCAGCGTTACCGGCAGAGTCGCCTCAACGCGGGTGCCCCCGCCGGGCTGCGAATGGTAATGGAGCTGGCCGCCGAGCACCGCCACGCGGCTGCGTAAGTTGATGAGCCCCATGCCGACGGCTTGCCCGTGGGGGCCGGGTGGGGGCATTTCTTCGAGGGTGGCTAAATCGAAGCCGTGGCCGTCGTCGGAGTAGGTGAGCACCAGCAAGCCGGGCGATGCCGCGACTTTCAGCACGATGTGCTGCGCTTCGGCGTGCAGTAAGCCATTGGCCAGCAGCTCCTGCGCAATGCGGTACACCATCAGCTCGTGCGAAGGAATGAGGCGGCCGAGCATGCCGCTCTGCTCCAGCCGCACCTCGGGGCCGTGGTCGGGCGGCTCGGCCTGCACCAGGGCGCGCAATGCCTGCGCCAGCCCCAG
>NZ_BAAGZM010000089.1:0-11090 GCF_054778495.1 Hymenobacter agri | reverse complement strand
CGGGCCGTCACGTCGGCGCCGGAGCCGCCCTGCGGCGTGGTGATGTATACTTCGAGGCCCGCAATCTGGTCGCCGGCCTCGCGCTGCAGGTAGCGCGCAATTTTGCGGAAGCCCGGCACGCCTGGCGCCGTGATGCTCACAAATACCGGCACGCCGAAGCGGCGCAGGCGCGGCAGGTGCTCCTGCACCAGCAGTTCGGCGCCTTCAATGCGCAGGTCGGTGCGGTTGAGCAGAGTTTGGTCGGCCACTTGCAGAATGCCTTCGTCGCCGGGCAGGCCTGCGCGGGGCTCCATGGTCACGGTTTTGGTGAAAATCGCGCCGAGCTGCTCGTAGCCAGCGCCGTCGAGTTCCCAGGGCGCGGCCGCCAGGCACACCGGGTTTTGTAGGGTAAGGGCACCGAGTTTCATTGCTTTTTATCGTTTGCAGCTGCTCGCCATCGGTTGCCGGACTGCATACCGGCCCCGGACGGAGCAACTTGCGTGAACCTGAGGAACTGAACGGCGCGACAGCGCCGGAATAACGCATCCAGCCGACCCAAACGCGCATAAAAAAACCGTTTCGGAATCCGAAACGGCAGCGGGGCAACAAGCCCGAAAAACGGCGGCAGAACCGACCGTGAAATCATAAAAACCGCTGGCGGCGCAGACCTTCCGGTCTTCTCGCGGGTCGCTGCTGAGCAGGGTCCCGCGCTTCATCAACGGGTGTTTGGGCTGAAGCACGATGCAAAATTAAGAAAGCATTACACCCGGCCAACTTCCGGTAATGTTAACTTTATATTGTGCGAAGTTTTTCGGACGGCATTTTGCGTCCTAACTGGCTAATCAGCGGGTATTTCGCGGCAAGCTTCGCCTGCCAAAAAAATTATACCCCCTCGTAACGCATTGCTTTGCAGCCATAAGCCGCCGTACCTTTGGCTCTTGCGTGCGGAAATTTCCAACCTATTTCCCCTCGTTCATACCACAGAAAAGGCCATGAAATATGCTCTATTTCATGGCCTTTTCTGTGGTTGAGCGGCAGCTTCTTCACCGGTTAGTAGCAAGGGAGCCGCGCCCGACGGTTGAGCCCGCTATCAGCTCGTGGGGCCGGTGTCCACCTTCGACTCAATCGTGGCCTGTACAGTGCTGCTCACGGCCGAGAGAATGTTGTAGCCCGTGGCCGATTCAATGGCGTCGACGGTGGTGCGGTAGCTGCCCCAGCTGGAGCTGATGCTGGTGCTATTGGGCGTATCAATGGCAATGATGCGCGTGCTGGTGGTCACGCGGCTGGCGTCGGAGCTGCCTTCGGGCAGCACCACCACCACTTTCCAGCAGCGGGCGGGCACGGTGATGTTGCCGCTGGCGATGGTGGTGGCGTAGCCGTTCACGCCGGTGCCGCCGCTGCCGTAGCTGCCGCAGATGACGTAGAGCTCGTAGCCCTGGCTCACGAGGGTGCGCTCGTAGTTTTCGAGGTTGGCCCAAGTTTGCTGGTTGTTGTTGGCGGCCTGGGGCATCATGTTCGTCATGAGGAAGGTAGCCGAGTTATCGGCCACCGAGCCGGTGCGGTCGGCCGAGGGGCAGTTGTGGCCGCGGTCAAAGCCCGAGCCGGTGTAGCTGCTACTCGTGGCGTGGAACCACGACGAGGGCAGCGTGGCGTCGGACGAGAAGTTGTCCTGGCGCGGGGTGCTGCCCAGCCAGGCGCTGCTCAGGTGCCAGCTCACCCAGTTCGGCTTGCCCTTGTCGCGGCTATACGACAGGCTGTACTGGGTTTTGGTCATCAGGTAGTTGTTGGGATAGTTGGTGGCGTCGGTCACGGCGCCGCTGGGGTTGCCCATGGCCAGGTTGTTATCGCGCGTGGCGTCCTGGTTCACGGTGGCGGCGGTGGGGTCCTGGCTGGGGGCTACCGGCTCGACGCGCGAGCAGGAAACGGCCAGGGCGGCGAGCAGCGCAAAGCTGCCAATTCGGGTAAGCGTAACCTTCATGTAAAAACGTTTTGGGAAAAAGGTTAAAGTGGTGGCCGCAAAATTCCCGCACTGGGATTACCCCACCACGTCCGCAATGTTACGCCTATGTTACCATCATAACAATTCGCTGATTAATAAAATTTTGTCCTTCAAATTTTCTTCAGAAGTGAAACACTGAACAAATCTCATTTCAGGAAAAACACCTACATAAAACAGCCCCGCTGGCAAGGCCAGCAGGGCTGTTTCGAGCTATACAGTGCGTATTTCACGCTAAAATCGCAGCTCGGTTAGTGCGCACTCACCACCAATCGCTCGGTAGCAATTTTGCGGCCGGCGGCATCGCGCAGCACCACATAATATAGGCCAGCCGGGAGGGAAGGCAGGGCCACCCGACCAGCATTTTCGGTCAGTACCACCTGGCTCACCAGCTGGCCGGTTTCGGCGTAGGTGCTGAGCTGTCCTCCACCGCTGGGCAGGTTCCGGAAATCGAGCCGGGCTTCCTGCGCCGCCCCGGCCGGGTTCGGATACACGTCGAGTTGCGTCAGGCCGGCCTGCTTGCCAATGCTGACCGCTACAACCGGCGAGAAGGTTTCGCTGCCATCCACATCGACCTGCCGCAGGCGGTAATAGAGAATGTTGGCACCGAGTGCGTCAGCTTCGGCATCGCGCAGCTGGTAGCTACGGCTGCTGTTGCTGCTGCCTGCGGCGGCCACGCGGCCCACGGCCTGGTATTCGCCGTTGCCAGTAGCAGAGCGCTCTACCAGGAAATAGCTGCTGTTTTTCTCCGAAGCCGTGGCCCAGCGCACGTCGGTAGCGCCGCCGGTCCATTTGGCATCGAAGCTGATGAGCTCAACCGGCAGTGGGTACTGCAGCGAGATGAGGGGGACATCTTCGGCAAAAGCGTAGTACACGCGGGTGTTCGAGCTTACCGACACGGCGCTGGTTACATCGAGGCGCACATAGCTGAAGTCGCGCGAGGCCAGGAAAGACACCTGGTTACGCTGGGTGCCGTCGAACAACTGCACGTTCAGCAGCTCGTCGCCGGTTTTGCTTTCGATGATGACGTTGTTGGCATCGTAAGTCGACACCGTAATGCGGCGCAGGGCATCCAAATCGAGCAGGTTCGCACCGTTGCCCACCACGAAGCCGACGCGGTTGCCCGCTTTGCCCGTGCCGTTGAGCTTCACTTCCAGATACGCATTAGCGGTGTTGACTACTGTGAGCAGGTTGGTACCGGTAGTATTCAACTGCGCGTAGTTGCTGGTGTTGTCATCGGCCGCGTTAGCGGGGTTCGAAACCGAACTCAGGGTAACGGAGGTTGTTACGATAACCTGCCCAAGGACATTGAGCGCAATACCTGCGCCAACGGTCTGCGGGCTGCTGTTGAAATAATCGGTACCCGCTTGGGGCGTACCAAAATCGGACAGCACCGGGTTGATGCCCTGGAAAGCCGCCGGAGCCAGCCCAAAAGCATAGTATACCTCCAAGTCGTCGAGGGCCGTGAGCGCGCCTACCCGCTGAATTTTCACCTCATCAAAAGCTTTGCTGGTGGCAAACGACACCTGGGCTTTATTATTGGGCAACAAGGATAAGGCAAGCAGGCCGAGGCCACCTGCCTGGTCCTGCTGCACGCCGTTTAGGTAGGTAGTGAGTTGGAGGCTGGACAGCAAGCTCACGTCGAGCAGGCTTTGCTGCCCAATTACGAAGCCTGCGTAGTAGCCGATTGGCGCGCCCCCAGCCGGCAATCCTGCCAGCTTAGCGCGCAAAGTGGGGTTGCAAGCCACTGTAAGCGTGCTATGCAATAATGCGTAGTTGGTCAGGTCGTTGTCGGCTACGTTGGCCGGGTTCACCACGTCGGTAAGTGCGCACAGCACGCCCGACGCACTTTCTGCCTTATACTCGCTGCCAGTGAGGTTGGCAAAGCGCGAAATATAGCCGCTGGCCCGCGTCTGGATACCCGGCCGCACACCGTAGGCGTAATAAATATTGGTGGTGTAGTCGATGTTCAACACGCTGCCAAACTCAATCTCGACCGCATCAAACGGCTTAGAGGTGATGAACTCCAACTGTGTGGGGCGGGTACCGGCGCCCAGCAGCAGCGCCTGCAGCACGGTGGCCTGCACTACTTTTTCTTCCTGGCGGTTGGCAATCTCGGTGCCGTTCAGGTAAGTGCGCAGGGTCACGGTGCCCAATGCGCTCACGTTGGCCAGGCCGGTGCCGGTGTTGGCGAGCACCACCCCGGCGCGGTAGCCGGCCGGCGCGGTGCCGGTCAGCTTCAGCAGCAGGCCTACGGGCCTATTCACACTAGCGGTAGCGGTAACGGTGGCATCTACTTTCAGGGTAGCGAAGGTGGCGAAATCATTGTCGGAAGCATTGCCGCCGGCAGTAACGTTGCCGCTCCCCGATACTTGCGGCGAAGGCTGCGTGACCTTGTAGGTAGTTCCGGATGAATAATACGCCGGCAGGGTAGCTTGCGCCCACGCTCCCGGTACCAGCCCGAGCAGTACTAAGCTGACCTGAAAAATGACGACTGCTACCCGGCGGGTAAAAGTCCAACGACGGTTAAGAGCGGAGAAAGGAAGCATGACCCGAAAAAAAAGTGAGATAAAAGCGTGGTTACTGCTCTATTTCTGCAATTCCGTCGCCATTATGCTGGCAGGACTCGGGCTAACTGGCAATCAATCAGATACTATTTTAGCTATACCTTCTTTCACTCTAATTTTGGGAAAAATGTCCAATAATGAGAATTTTCTAATAATATCCACTAAATCCGCTTTTCAATACACTTCGTACGTACCTGATTCAGCATTGAAATTTGCCCATTAAATAGTTTAAGCTTTATTTTTGCAATATAACTTTTCCAATACACCCGCATCTATCCGTAATAACGTTCCTCTCCGCGATGAATTACTAAGGTTGTTGTAGTTACTTGAACGCCCTGGTCCCCTTTCCCCCGCATTATTCATGGCATTAGTTCTACCTTTCAAAATATTCGTTGTCGAAGACAATGAGTGGTATGGTGAGCTGCTGGCGCACCGCCTGGGCCAGAATCCCAACCACAGCGTCCACCGTTTCACTACCGCCAAGGCCTGCCTGGAGCAGCTGGGCGAACAGCCTGATTTCATCACGCTCGACTACTCGCTGCCCGATGCCAAAGGCGAGCAGCTACTGACGCAGATTCGGGAGCGGCTACCCGGCACCGAGGTGCTGGTTATTTCGGGGCAGGAAGACGTGAGCACTGCCGTAGCCATGCTGCGCCAGGGAGCCTACGACTACTTGGTGAAGGACGAGAACACGCTCGACCGCCTTTGGAATATTGTGGGCAAGGTAGAGCAGCAGGCCAGCCTGCGGCGCGAAAACAACCAGCTGCGCCAGCAGGTGGGCGCCCGCTACCGCGCTGCCCAGGCGCTGCTGGGCGAGCACACCTCGATGCAGCAGGTGCGCACGCTGATTGCCAAGGCGGCCCGCACTACCATTACGGTGAGCGTGAGCGGCGAAACCGGCACGGGCAAAGAAGTAGTTGCCAAGGCCATTCATTTTCAGTCGGACCGCGCAAGCCAGCCCTTCGTGGCGGTAAACATGGCCGCAATTCCGCGCGAGCTGGTGGAGAGCGAGTTGTTCGGCCACGAGAAGGGCTCCTTTACCGGGGCCGTGGCCCGGCGCGTGGGGCGCCTGGAAGAAGCGACTGGCGGCACGTTGTTTTTGGACGAGATTGCCGACCTCGACCTGCCGCTGCAGGCCAAGCTGCTGCGCGTGCTACAGGAGCGCGAGGTGACGCGCGTGGGGGGCAACCAGGCCATTCCGTTCGATGTGCGCCTTGTGGTGGCTACGCACCGCGACTTGCTAACCGAGGTGCAGGCCGGCCGCTTCCGCGAAGACCTGTACTACCGCCTGCTGGGCCTGCCCATCACTCTGCCGCCGCTGCGCCAGCGCGGCAACGATGTGCTGCTGCTGGCCGAGCTATTTGTGCGCGACTTTTGCCGCCAAAACAACCTGCCACCACGCCAGCTTTCGGCAAGCGCCCTCGAGCGCCTGCTGGCTCATCCTTTTCCCGGCAATGTGCGCGAGCTGAAGGCGGTAGTGGAGCTAGCCACAGTGCTCACGGATGGCGAGCAGATTATGGGCGACGACCTGCCGCTACGAACCGGCCGCGCGCTGGTTGGCGTGGGCAGCGGCTTGTCGCTACGCGAGCAAACTACAGCCATTGTGCAGCAGTGCCTCGACGAGCTGAACGGTGATGTACTGGCCGTAGCCGCCCGGCTACAAATCGGCAAATCAACCATTTACCGAATGATTCAGCTGCAGGAGCTTCGGGTAGGCTGATTGGCGCGCGCCCGGTGCCGTAATTGGCGAGGCATTGGCCACCAGCCGGCAAGCTATTTTGGGCTGGTTGCCGTACTTTTCTACCTATGCGCCGTTTTCGTCATCCGCGTCTGGCCCGTCGGGCTGCTGTGCCGGCCTTGCGCCGGACGCCCGCTCCGGTATTGGGCGCAGCCCTGCCTTCTACCACTACCTCACCAGACCAAGTCCCGTTCAGCCACGGGCTGGCCGACCATGTTCCGCTGCTGCTCTTCACCTACGACGTGGAGCAGCAGCGCATGAAGCACTGCAACCGCCATTGTCAGACCGTGTTGGGCTACAGCGCGGCCGAGCTACTGGCCATGGGCGGCAGCATAGCCGATGAGTTGATGCACCCTGAATCGCGGGCACAGTTGCAGCAGCATAATGTGATGGAGCTGCTCAACGCCCAGCAGGCATTTAGCTGGGATTGCCGCGTGCGCCACCGCGATGGCAGCTGGCGCTGGCTACGCCTGCGGCTGCGCATGAATGCTACGGCCACCAGTGCCTCCCCCACCGAACTGATGGGCAGCGCCGAGGACGTGACCCGGCATCGTGCTGCCATTGCCGAGCTGCGCCACAACCGCCACCTGTTGCGGCGCATCGTGGACCTGATGCCCAATCTGCTCACGATTTACGACCTGAGCCAGCGCCGCAATACCTACGCCAACCGCCATGCGGAACAGCTGCTGGGGTATACAATTGAGGAATTGGCCGACTTCGCCAGCGACGAGCTGCTCGCGACCTTGCTGCCGCCCGAGTCGCACCGGCTGATGGCCGCGCATATGGCCGAAGTAGCCCGGCTGGCCACTGGCGAACCCCGCAGCGTGGAGTATGCCCTCCGCCACCGCGACGGCTCGCTGCGCTGGCTGCGCACCACGCATATCCCCTTCATGCGCGACGCGCAGGGGCGGGTGCTGAACCTGCTGGGGGTGTCGGAAGACATCACAGAGCGCCGTGCCGCCGATGAGCGACACCAACTGGCGGCCGCACGCCTGGCCGAGCAGCACCGCCTGTTTCGGCAGGTTATCGACGCCCTGCCCCACCCCGTGTATCTGAAAGACCACACCGGTCGCTACTTGCTGGCCAACGAGGCCATGTCTGCCGTTTTTGGTCTGACGCCCAACGAGCTCGGGCAGCTGACGCCCCCGCCGCAGATGGTAGAAGCCACCGACTGGGCCCGTTACCAGCAGCAGGACGAGCAGGTGCTGCGCACCGGCCAGGACCTGACCATTGAAGAATCGGTGCGACTGCCAAACGGCCCTACGCTGTGGTTCAGCAGCGTGAAGCGACTCTTTATAGGGGCCGATGGGCAGGGGCAGGTGCTGGGCGTCGATAGCAACATTACCGAGCTCAAACGCGTGCAGCAGGAACTGGAAAGCGCCATTGCCGCGGCCCAGGTAGATGCGCAGGCCAAGGAAGATTTTCTGGCGAACATGAGCCACGAAATCCGCACACCGCTGCACGGCATTCTGGGCCTGACAAGCGTGCTGGCCAAAACCACGCTCAGCCGTAGCCAGCACGACTACCTGCGCCTGCTGGGCGAGTCGGCCGAGCACCTGCTCATGGTACTGAACGACGTGCTGACCACCGCCCGCCTGGGGGCTGGCAAGCTGCAGGCCGAGTCTACTCCTTTTAGCCCGGATGAGCTGCTGCGGGGGTGCGCAGCCCTACTGCGCCCCCGAGCCCGCGAAAAAAACCTGCGGCTGCGGGTCGAGAAGCCCACGGCGCTACCACCGGTGCTGGGCGACCCGCACCGCTTGCGCCAGGTATTACTCAACCTGGTGAGCAACGCCCTCAAGTTTACCGAAGCTGGCCATGTCGTGCTCAGCTGCCGCCTGGTGGCTGGGCCGCCCAACGCCACTTTGCCCGCAAATACGGTGTGGTTACGCTTCACGGTGCATGATACAGGTGTAGGCATTGTGCCCGAAGCCCTGGAAAAGGTATTCGAGCCCTTTGCGCAGGCAGCCGCCAGCACCGACCGCGAATATGGCGGCTCGGGCCTGGGTCTGAGCATTTCCGAAGGTCTGGTACAACTGATGGGTGGCACGCTGCGCGTGTGTAGTGAGCCGGGTATCGGCAGCACTTTTTCCTTCACCCTGCCCCTGCCGCTGAGCCCCACCGAAACGGTTGCGGCCCACCTCCCGTCTGCCCCCGATTCGCTGGTGCCCGAGGCTGGCCGCCTGCTGCTGGTAGAAGACAACCTGGTGAACAGCCTGCTGGCCGAAACCGTGTTGCGCAACTGGGGCTGGCAGGTAACCACGGCCGCCAGCGGCCCGGCGGCCATTCAACTATTCGAACATCGCCTGTTCGATTTGGTCTTGATGGATATTCAAATGCCGGGCATGGATGGCGAAACGGCCGCCCGGGCCCTGCAGGCTCACCCCAACGCCGCCCAAGCCGCTACGCCCATTATTGCGCTCACCGCCCGCGCCCAGGCGGGCGAAGCCGAGCGCCTGCAGGCAGCCGGTTTCGCCGGCTATCTGGCCAAGCCCTACCGCGAGGAGCAGCTACTCCAAACCATTCGCACCGTGCTCGCTCGCCACAATCAGGTGGCTGAGCCCATTATTGCATTCCACAAATCCCCTGCCATGCCTTCCGAAATACCACTCTACAACCTTAGTAATGTGCGCCAGCTGGTGCGCCACGACGAAGCCATTGTGCGACGCCTAGCCTGGGCCTTCATCGAAACCACGCCCGCCATTCTCACCGCCCTCGATGAAGCCTTGACGGCGACCCAATGGGAAGCCGTGGGCGACGCGGCCCACCACCTCAAAAGCTCGCTCGACGGACTGGGCGTTGAAAGCCTGCGCCACGTCATTCGTGAGGTGGAGGCCTATGGCGACGCGACGCCCGACCCCGTACATGCCGCCCAGCAGGTGGCACTGGTGCGGGCCACTACCGAACAGGTGATGGCGGCCCTGCGCCAGGAGTTTCCGGAGCAGCAATAGGCGCGAATGCCGTGATGCTTCGGCCGGCACCCTGCTTCCCGGGCTTGCCAACGCAGTTCGCCGCGCTATCCCGGGAGGCTATTCACGCCGCAGTTGAACTGTCTGGCCACAATGCCCAAATCTTGTTGAAACCCGCCCGTAGTTTTTGGGGTTGAAGCACCAGAAGCCCGCCCCCGACGGTGCGGCTCATTATTCATCCGTCATTCCTGTTGCTATCATGTTTATTTTCATGCTCGGCCTGTTGCTTGCTACGGCCATTCTCGCTCTCAAAACCGCCTCTAACGTGAAGGAAATGCTGGTACCTGTTCCGGTGCGGAACCGCTAGTTTTCCCTTTGCCCAAAAATAAAAAAAGCAGCCCGCACGGGCTGCTTTTTTTATGGTGGTGAAACCGGATGCTGCTACTCTTAGCGAATAACCAGCTTGCACATCTGGCTGGTATTTTCGGCTTCGAGGCGCACATAATACAGGCCGTTAGCAAATTTGCTCAGGTCGAGCATCTTGGTGTAGCGGTCGTTGAGCTCCGTAACGGTTTCGCGGTACATCACCGTCCCGATGACGTTCAGGACGCTCAACTCTACCTTTTTGCCCTGCAGGTTGTTGATAGTGAGGTGCACAATGCCCGTGCTGGGGTTGGGATACACGAGCAGCGTTTTGTTTTCATCACCAGGCTTGGCCTGCTGGCCGGGGCGGTGCCGCACCACGGCAGCCGCCGCCGGAGCAGCCGACTGCAGCGGCGCCAGGCCCAGGCCCAGACACGCGCCGGTGAGTAGAGTTAATAAGTAGCGTTGCATCATAAATAGAATTAGTGCCCCTGAGAATAAGCGCAGTGCGCTTGAAACTTAACGATAAATTTCAATTTTGGTTGACAAAGGTAC
Organism: Hymenobacter agri; assembly: GCF_054778495.1. Classification (NCBI taxonomy): domain Bacteria; kingdom Pseudomonadati; phylum Bacteroidota; class Cytophagia; order Cytophagales; family Hymenobacteraceae; genus Hymenobacter; species Hymenobacter agri. The sequence goes on along the minus strand of NZ_BAAGZM010000089.1, from coordinate 986 downwards.
GGAATCGTTTTTAGTGCGACCCCAGGAATATATCGAAACCTCGATAAACCAAACTAATTTCGCCATTATTACCGGCTATTAGCCGACCAACTGTGTGGATGTACTCCTAATTGGTGGTGGCCTGGCGGGCCTCGCCGCCGCCCTCGACCTCAGCGCCCGCGGGCACCGCGTGGCCGTGATGGAGCGCAAGCAATACCCTTTCCATAAAGTGTGCGGCGAGTACGTGAGCAACGAGGTGCTGCCCTACCTGCGCCGCCTCGGGGCCGACCCAGCCGCACTGACCCCCGCCGCCCTCACGCAATTTCTGCTAAGCTCGCCGGGCGGGCGCACGCTCACGAGCCCGCTCGATTTGGGTGGTTTTGGGGTGAGCCGCTACCTGCTCGATGATTTCCTGTACCGGCTGGCCGAGGCGCGGGGCGTCACGTTTTACCTGAAAAGCACCGTAACCGACGTGGCATTTGACGCCGCGGCCGACTGCCACACCGTGACGCTGGCCGACGGCCGCCAGCTGACGGCCCGCGCGGTGCTGGGCACCTACGGCAAGCGCGCTGCCCTCGACCGGCAGTTGCAACGCCCGTTTTTTGCCCGACGCTCGCCCTACCTCGGCGTGAAGTACCACCTGCGCCTGCCCGGCTTTGCGCGCAACGTGATTGCGCTGCACAATTTTGCCGATGGCTACGCCGGCATTTCGGCCATCGAGGAGGACAAGCTGTGCTTTTGCTACCTCACTACGCGCGACAACCTGCGGCAGCACGGCACCATTCCCGAAATGGAGCGGGCGGTGCTGGCCCGCAACCCGCACCTGCGCGAGATTCTGGATTCAGCCGAAGTGCTGTACCCGCAGCCGGAAGTCATCAACGAAATTTCCTTTGCCCCGAAGCAGCCCGTGGAGCAGCACGTGCTGATGGTGGGCGACGCGGCTGGCCTCATCACGCCGCTGTGCGGCAACGGCATGGCCATGGCCCTGCACGGCGCGGCGCTGGCGG
>NZ_BAAGZM010000088.1:0-11155 GCF_054778495.1 Hymenobacter agri | reverse complement strand
GCCGAAGCCCGGGCCGAGGCGCGCGCCGAAGCCCGCCGCGCCGCCCGTCACCACAGCAGCAAGTCGAGCAAGTCGAAATCGCACAAAGCCGCCGCACACAGCAGCAAATCAAAATCGAGCAAGTCGAAGAGCAAAACCAAGTCGGCCACTCATTCCAGCAAAAGCAAGTCGAAATCGAAGGCCAGCAAAGCCAAAGCCAGCCACACCGCCAAAAAGGTGAGCGTGAAAAAGAAGGCCACTGCCCACAAAACCACGAAAAAGGCTACGGCTTCGAAGTCGAAAACCAAATCGAAGAAGCACCGCCGCTAGGCCGCGGCTTCAGGAAGCAACAGAAACGCCCGACACAGCTGTGCCGGGCGTTTCTGCTTTCGGGCCAGCGTGATTCAAAATTCCAGTGCGTCATGCTGAGCGCAGCCGAAGCATCTCTACCGCAGTAGTTAACCCAGTCTTAAGGATTAGTTACGCAGTAGCGATGCTTCGATTACGCTCAGCATGACCGTTTAACAACTTCTTTGTGCACTACCGCTGGTTGCGCACGATGAAGTTGTTGAACGTCGCCACGCCGCCGGTTTCGCCCTGCGCCAGCAGCGCCACGCGCACGCCGCGGTCCCAGGGTGGGAGGTAGGTGCCGTTCAGGCTGAAGCTCTCGGTGGGCAGGGGCTGCCAGGTGGCGCCGTCGGTGCTGTAGGCGAAGCGGTAGCGCTGCCCGCCCCACACCTCAAGGCGCAGGCTGAGCGTATCGCAGGGCTCGATGAACACCTGCACCAGCGTTTGGTGCTTGCCGCTGCGCAGGTGCCACACCTGCAGCTGGCCGTTGCCGGCCACCAGCGCCAGCGCGTTGTAGGGGTCGCCCACCGCGGCCAGGCCGGCATAGGTATCCACGGGCAGGTTGGCGAAATCAATGGTCGTGGCCGCTTTGTAGGTGGCCGCGTGCGTGCGACGGGCTACCACGGCCCCGAGACGCGAGGCCTCGGCCGTAAGGTGCAACTGGCCGTGGTGCACGACGGTCGCGGGCCGGGGCCCCAGTGGCCACTGCCAGGCCAGGCCCAGCTGGTCGCCCTCAAACTCCTCGGCAATGTTAAAGCGGCCCATATCCGTCAGCGCCGGGGCCTGGGGGCTGCGGTTCACGAACTCCGGCCAGCCTTCGGCGTTCCAGGTGAACTCGCTCAGTAGGCCCTGGCGGCCCACAAACTCGTGGCTTTCGGCCGCGTAGGCGTGGTGCAGCAGAAACCAGCGGCCATCGAGCTCGCACACCGTGCCGTGGCCGGGGCACTTCCACGTGCTGTTGCGGTCGAGAATGGGGTTCTGCTCATGCTTTTCCCAAGGGCCGAGCAGGTGGCGCGAGCGGGCCACGCCGGTGGCGTAGTTGCAGCCCTTGCCGCAGCAGGAGTTGCCAGCGTAAAACATGTAAAACCAGCCATCGTGGCGCACCAGGGCCGAGCCTTCCACGAGCGGGCCTTCCCAGCGGGCGTCGTTGCCGAACAGCTCCACGGCCTCACCCACCAGAGCGGTGCGCTCGTCGTTCAGGCGCTGCGCCCAGATGGGCGTGTCTTGGTGGCAGGAGTTGCCGTCTTCCTTCCAGATGAGGTAGAGGTCGCCGTGCTCATCAGGCATGGCAAAGCCGTCGATGGAGCCGGCCTCCTGGCCCACCAGCGGGCCGTGGTCGTGGTAGGGGCCGGCGGGGTGGTCGGCGCTGGCCACGGCCACGCACAGCATACCGCCCTTTTTGCGGGCGGTGTAGTACATGTAGGTGCGGCCGTTTTCGTGGTGAAATTCGGGCGCCCAGAAGTTGGAGCCGGCCCACTCGGGCGCTTTCTCCGGAAAAACGTGGCTTACTAACTCCCAGTCGAGCAGGTTCTTGGAGCTGAAAATTGGAAAGATGGCGCCCCATTCGGCCGAGGTGGCGCTGGCCCAATACGTATCGCCGATTTTGACGACGGTGGGGTCGGGAAAGTCGCCGGGCAGCACGACGTGGTCGTAGCTGATGCGGGCGGGAGGGGTTTCGGGTACGGCGCCGGGGGCAAATGCCTGACGGGCAGCCAGTTCTAGTTCAATCGACACGGGTGGGATGGTGAAAAGAGAATAGAAAAGAACACCGTGCGCTATAAAAGCCCAACGGTTACACGAAGCAAGATAGGGAGTAGGAATAAATAATGATGTGCGCCTGACCGCTAATTGGACGAACACCGGAAAATAGTCGCCAGGTGACGGCAAACAGCGGGCCGAATAACCGCCATGAGTGAGCATAATCCCCAAAAGCTTCTCACAAACCAACAAGGCACATTTCGGACCAATTAAAAATTTAGCAAGGCTGTTCGCAGGCGGCGAATTGATTTTTTCAACTATTTCGCAGAATGACGGGGAAGGCAGAAACTGAAAAAAGAACGTCATGCTGAGCTTGTCGAAGCATCTCTACCGCGCCACTAATCAATGTTAGTATCGCGGTAGAGATGCTTCGACAAGCTCAGCATGACGTTCTCAGTAGGTAGTAACTAGCTCGACCCTCCGCAGACGTTAACTCACGTTGCGCGGGTAATCGTAGAAATAGAATTCGGCGTTGGCCTTGCTCACGTCTTCCCACTTATCGCACTCGAAGCGCAGGCACACCACGGCAGCGGTGGGCATCTCGTTCACCGACGAAGGCGACAGCGCGTTGGCCGTTTCGGTGATGGTGGGGTTGTGGCCCACCAGCAGGACCGAGCCCGCACCGTTGGGCAGGGCGTGAATGATGGTGAGCAGGTCGTCCATGTCGGCGCCGTAGATGCCCGCATCGACGCTGATTTTATTCGACGGGTATTGTAGCTCGCGGGCCAGCAGCACGGCCGTGCTCATGGCCCGGACAGCTGGTGAGCTCACAATGAGGTCGGGGCAGATGCGGCGCTTGGCCAGGGCCTGGCCCATGGCGGGGGCATCGTCGCGGCCGCGGTCGTTGAGCGGGCGTTCCTGGTCGCTCAGGTCATCGAAGCTCCAGCTGGATTTGGCGTGGCGGAAGAGGTACAGGGTTTTCATAAAGGCGAAGCTAACGGCGTTTGAGTTACCGCGGCGGTTAGGAAAAGGTTATATCTGCAAACAGGGCTTTAATTGGTAAGGGCCGGCATTACACCAAAAAAGCCCCGACCTGGCGGCCGGGGCTTTCCGTTTTCAGTAGCTCAGAAAGCTATTCTTTCACGAAGCGCTGGTGCGAAGTGCCGGTGCCGTCGGTCACGTTCAGCAGGTAGGTGCCGGCGCGCAGGGCCGATACGTCGAGCTGGCCGTCGGCCATGGGCAGGTTCCGTACTTCGGCGCCGCGCAGGTCGTACACGCGCACCGAGAACGTGGCCTCGGGGTCGGCGTTGGCCGGGCGGGCAATGTTCAGCACGTTGGTGGCTGGGTTGGGATACAGGGTGTACTGGTCGGCCAGGGCGTTGGGGTTGCTGGTGCGAACCGTGCTGCCATCCATGCGGGCACCGCCCGAGATGCTCAGGGTGTAGTCTTCGGTTTCGCCGTAGCTGTAGCTGCCGCAGCTGGTGGTGGCCGAGTTGTCGCTCATCACCACGCGCAGACGGGTGTTGCCGCTCTTGGCCGTGGTGGGCACCGTGAAGGAGAACGAGCGGGTAGCGGCCGACGTGCTGGCGGCGGCATTCACCACCAGTTCGCCGGCATCGGTGAACACGCCGTTCTGGTTGTAGTCGATGTACACTTTGAAGTACTCCGAATAAGCCGTGCCGGTGAAGCCGGCCGACAGGCTGATGGTCTGGGCCGAGCCGGCGGCTACCGTGGTGCTCAAGGCCGTGCCGTCGTAGTAGCCGGCATTGGCGCCCGAGGTGCGGTTGATGCTGCCCAGCTGCACGAGGTCAACGTACTCATAAGCTACGCTGCTGCCTTTGCTTGAGCAGTAGGTAACCGTGGGGGGAGGCGTGGTGCCGCCAGGAGCCACACCACCTTGCGAGGTGAGCAGGCCCACGCGGGCGCCGCCGCTGGCAAACAGCGCGTTCATGCGCGAGCTCTGGCCGGTCGAGAACATGAACATGGCGGCGTCGTCCACATAGTCCATGTAGTTCATGAACATGTCGCCGTTCGGGCCGTTCGAGCACGATACGTGCGGGAAGGTGGGCTTGCCGTAGTTTTCCGAAGCTTGGTTGGGCGTGTCGCTCACGTTGTCGGTGCCGGTGCAGGCGCCCGAGTCATCACCCCAGATGTGATTCAGGTTCAGCCAGTGGCCCACTTCGTGGCTGGCGGTGCGGCCCAGGTTGTAGGGTGAAGTCACGGTGCCGGTGCGGCCGAAGTACACGGGCGAAATCACCACGCCGTCGGTAGCCAGAGCGCCGCCGGGGAACTGGGCGTAGCCCAGAATGCCGCCGCCGATGGTGCCTACCCACAGGTTCAGATATTTAGTAGCGTCCCAGGCGTTCAGGCCGCCGGTGCTGGTGCTCTTGATTTTATCGGCAGTGCCCCAGCTGGTGGTGGTGCTGCTTTTGCGCTCGATGCCGGTGGTGGCAACGCCGCTTGGTGTGCGTTTGGCCAGCACGAACTGGATGCCCACGTCGGCCACCAGGCCAGCGAAGGCGCTGGGGGTTTTGGTGTAGTCGGCGTTCAGCTTGTGGTAGTCCTCGTTCAGCACATCAATCTGCGACTGAATCTGGGCATCCGAAATATTTTCCGACGCCGTGCTGTAGAGCACGTGCACCACCACCGGAATGGTGACGGTAACAGCCGCCGTGCCGCGCTGGGCTTGGCCGGCGTGCTGGGCCGCAAACAGTGACGCCTGCTTGTCGATGGCAGCCATGCGGGCGGCCATGCCGGGGTCGGCGGCCAGTTGCTGTTGCAATACGTCGACCGTCGCGCAGGAGCGTTTCTGCGCCTGGGCCGAATTAGTGGTTAGCGCGAGGCCCAGCAGGCCCAACGCGGCAGCGTAAAAAGTTTGTTTCATGAAAACTGTTTGGTGAATGAGGTAAAAAATGTAATTCAGGTCGCCAAACTAGGAATTCTGTTGCAATTATTTCAACAGAATTATGTCTTTCGCTGCAATATTTTATTTTTGTGTCATTATGAAGGGTTATTTTTGAAATAATTGAATAATATTCATCTTTTATTCACGATAGTACGGCACCTGAATTAACAATCCACTTGCATCCGGCTTAGCCTGAATAACATCGGTAGCAGGGACAAGGGGATAAAAAGCAACGCCCCGCCCGATATGGGGCAGGGCGTTGTGGTATGGAACGGAGCAGGCGCAGTTCCCTGAATTTTCCATTCAGCCCGTACGAACGGGGGCTGGCGGGCCGGACTAAAAATTGGGGGTGCTCCGCCTATAATTTCCGCTTATTCCTTTTCGAAGCGCTGGCGGGTTACGTTCTCGCCCGAGCCAACGGTGATGTAGTAGAGACCGCGGGGGAGGTTGCCTACGCGCACTTGGCCTTGGCCGTCGTAGTTGATTTGCTTCATTTCGTGGCCCGCCAAGTCAAACACGTGCACCGTGGCACGGGCGGCGTCGGTGCCGGCCGGCAGGTTCAGCACGTCGCTGGTGGGGTTGGGGTAGGCAGCTACCAAAGTAGAAGTAGCGGCCGTGCGCGGGGCGGTGCCGCCCAGCGAGGTGAGCAGGCCCACGCGGGCACCACCGGCGGCAAACAGCGCGTTCATGCGCTGGCTCTGGCCGGTCGAGAACATGTACATGCACTGGTCGTCGGTGTAGTCCATGTAGTTCATGCTCATGTCGCCCGAGTTCGAGCAGGTCACGTGCGGGAAAGCGGGGCAGCCGTAGTTGCTGGTTTGCTGGGTGGGGGTGTCGCTCACCTGGTCGTTGCCGCAGGAGGCATCACCCCAGATGTGGCGCAGGTTCAGCCAGTGGCCTACTTCGTGGGTGGCGGTGCGGCCCAGGTCGTAGGTGGTGGTGTAAGTACCGGCCGGGTACTTGGCGCGGCTGCCGAAAGCCGAATACAAAATCACGACGCCGTCGGTGCTGGCCGAGCCGCCGGGGAACTGGGCGTAGCCGAGCAGGCCCTGGCCCAGGTTGCAGGCCCACAGGTTGAGGTACTTGGTGGCATCCCAGGCATCGTCGCCGCCGCGCTTCGAGTTCTTCACGGCGTCGTTGGTGCTCCACGAGCTGGTTTTGGTTTGCTTGTGAATGATGCCGTTGGTGGCCGCGCCGGTGGGCGTGCGCTTGGCCAGCACAAACTGCACGTTGGCATCGGCGGCGAGGCCGGCAAACTGGGCGGGCGTTTTGCTAGCGTCGGCGTTCAGCTTGCGGAAGTCCTCGTTCAACACGTCAATCTGCGACTGCACCTGGGCGTCGGAGATGTTCTGGGCCGCCGTGTTGTAGAGCACGTGCACTACCACCGGAATGATAACCGTGCCGGCCGTGGTGCGCTGCAGGGCCGGATTGGCTATGAGGCGCTGCGTGTGGGCTTCGATATCGGCCATGCGCTTGGCCTGGGTGGGGTCGGCGGCCAGTTGGGCGGCCAGCGCTTCCATCGAGCCGCAGGCGCGGCGGGTAATGATGCTTTCGGGCCCCTGAGTAGCCGTCGATTGAAGGTTTTGCGCCAGCGAGGACGAAGCCAGGCCCAGCACAGCAAGAGCGGACAAGTAGAGTTTTTTCATTGGGAGATGGGAAACTTGATGAGGGAATTATGAATTTGACTGGCAATGTAGAAAAAATTGCAATACAAGATGCTGGTTGTTGTGAAATTGACAATATCTTTTCTTTCTAAACACGGCGGGCGCTGCCGGCATTATCCGACAGCGCCCGCTGTTCTGCACACAAATTGCGCCCTGGAGCCTTCTAAAACAGGAAGTCGAAGCCAACGAAGACGAGCTTTTCTTCGCCCACCGAATACGTCACGTTGATGACGGCCGCCTTGAGAATATCGGCGTAGATACCGCCGCCGAAGCCGGTGTGAAAGGCCGACAAGCCGGTGCGGGTATCGTTGTCGGAGTACACGCGGCCTACGTCGGCCAGGCCCATTACGCCAAAAGTGCCCGGGAAGAGGTAGGCGTTGAACTTGAACAGCTCCAGGCGCGGCTCGAAGTTGGCGTAGAGCGAGGTGCGGCCGGCGAAGCGCGTGCGGCGGTAGCCGCGCAGGTTGGTGGTGCCGCCCAGCGTGTTGGCCTGATAGAAGCGGTAGTCGCCGTAGTTGCGCTGGTAGCCAATGCGGCCGGCGTAGGTGAGCTTGAAGGGGAAGTTGGGCGTGAGGTAGGCCGACAGTTCGGTGCTGAGGCGGCCGAAGCTCAGGCTTTCCTTGTTGAGCTGCCAGTTGTACTGGTACTCGTTGTGCCAGCGCAGGCCAATGCGCGGATTTTTCTCCGACGATACCGCGTCAATGTTGAAGTACACCAGCCCGCCGAGGTATTGGTTGGTCTGAAAATCGGAAGCGCGGATGCCAAAGCGACGGTTTTCATAGGTCGTGGTGCCGTCCTTGGTCGTCAGGCTGTCTTTGATAACCGTGCCGATGGGGCTTTGCTCCACCCGGAACTGGTCGTACTGCGGGCCGATACCGAATTTGGCAAAGGTGAAGATTTTGCGCTCGAAAGTGGGCGCAATGGTGAGGCGCTCGAAGCGCACGCGGTAGGCACCGTTCACCGTGCGGTTGGTCACGCGGCCGCGGTTGGCGTCGGCGGTGGCCAGGTTTGCGGTATTGTTGCCGATGCCGAAGAAGTTGTAGAGCAGCTGCGGGCCGTAGTACTGGGCCGCGATGTGCAGGTCGGTTTTCTTAAAAATGCGCGTAAACTGGCCCGAGTAGCGGATGTTGTAGGCCTCGCGGGCCGGCGCGAAGTTGGCCGTAATGGTTTGCTCCCACGAGTAAGGCTCGCGGCGGAAGCCGTAGTGGCGATAAGTAGCGCCGCCGCCGATGAGCACGCCATCGTCAATATTATAGCCGAAGAACACGGCCGGGCCGAAGTAGTCGAGGCGGTAGTCCTTCAGGTCGAAGCGGTGCGGGTAGTCGTAACGGCTCACATCCACGCCGGGCTCGAGGCGCAGGCGGGCCTCGCTGCTGGCGTTGATGACGTTGCCGGTGTCGGCGTCGTACACCTGAGTTTTGTGGAGCAGGCCACCCACGTGGTCGCGGGTGGTGATGGTGTCGCGGCCGGTACCGGCAATGATGCGCAGCTTCACGCCGCGCTTCACGTCGCCGCGCACGTCATACACGTCCTTGCCGCTGATGCCGTAGAGGCGTACTTCGTCGGTCACGGCGTCGTCAAACGTGCGGTCGTAGAGCGTTTTAGTCAGCTTGCCGTCTTTGTTGATTTTGCGCATCACCACGTGGGTTTTGCGGCCGGGCAGGCGCTCCACGATGAACTTTTCGTTTTTGCGCGAGCCGCGCACTTCCACAATCTCGGCCAGCACGTCGGCGTAGTCGCCGGCCAGCTTGGGCAGCAGGTCGCGCCGGCTTTTCAGCTTGGCCATGATTTCCTTGGCGTGCAGGTCGTAAATCTCCTTCGGCCACTTCTCGCGGAAGGCCTTTTCGATGATTTCATCGGTCAGGTGCTCCTTCATGTATGTGCCCTGGGCAATCCACTGCTCGCGGGTCACGGCGCTCATGAACACCCGGTCGTTGCTCATGCCGGTCTGGTTCAGGCCGCGGAAGTCGGCATAGTCGTAGCCGAAATTCTGGAAGTTGCGCACCGCAAACTTGCGCGAGATGAGGTAGGGGAGTACCCCGTCGCCCTTGAAGAAGGCAATGTCGCGGTCTTCGGGCACGGCCACGTAGCGGCGGTCGCCGTCCTTGGTTTTGCGCTCGCTCCAGCGCCACTGGTCCTCGTGCCGGTCCCAGTCGCCAATCCACATATCGAAGAGGCGCGAGCGGGCAAAGGCCACCTGGTCTACCTGGTTGTCGTTGTCTTCGAGCAGGCGCTCGAGCATCTTGTCGGTGCTCACCAGCTTGGTGGCGTAGCCCAGGCTGGCCACGTTGGCCTGGCTGTCCTTGGCGTCTTCCTCCAGGGCGGCGGGAAGGTCGTGGAACTGCGCGTAGTACTGGCCCAGCAGCGGGTCGCGCGGGATGAACACCGGCACCGGGTTGGTGTGCAGAATGCCGGCCGCCGTGCCCAGCGGCGGCAGCACAAACGACGCGTAGGGGTGCTGGGCCGAAATCTGGTCCTGCAGCACGGCTTTGGCCAGGCCGGTGCGCAGCTGCTCGGGCAGCACGGCGGCGGGGTCTTTGTCGATGCCGCGCAGCGAGAAGTTGTAGCCGGCCTCGTTGCGCACTTTCAGCGACGCGGTTTGCTTGCCGCCGCCGGTTTTGTAGGGCATCAGGCCGCCTTCGTCGTGGGCCAGGTCGAGGGTGCGGAACTTCACGGGCGTGGCCCACTCTTTGCGGTAATGCTCGCCCAGCAGCCAGTTGTGGAAGCGGCCGTGCTTATTGTATTCCGGGTTGATGGCCACCGTCACCGAGCTGTCGCGGAAATCGGGGCGCTTGGTCGGTATCGGGTCTTTGGCGATAATCTCGGCCGTTTTCTCCTTCTTCTTCTCCTTGTCGTCCTGGTCTTTCTTGATAGCCTCCCTGGTTTCGGGCAGCTGCTTGCCGTCGGCCTGGCCGTTGGTGGTAGTCAGGGCCGTTTCCGATACCGGTTGGGCGTCCTGCTTGGCCACGGCGGCGCTGGTGCGGGTGTAGAGCGGCGTGCGGAACACGCGCCGGGCGGTGCTGCCGTTGCCCTGAGGAATGAAGTATTCGGCCCACACCTGGCCGTCGGTGTAGTAGTTCACTTCGGCCCAGCCCTTCTCCTTATCCGAGAAAATGGCCCCGCCGCCCTTGCCGGGCTTCACGTGCTGGGTTTTGCAGCCCGAGCCGCTCACGATGAAGTGCGTGCTGCCCTCTTTGTAGTACTGCAGATTGTGCTCGTGCCCGGCCGCGTAAATCACGTTCGGATACTTGCTGAACAGCTCCAGCAGATTCTTGCGGTAAGCCTGGTAAGCGGGGTGGGGGATGTCCTGATTAATGCCGCCGTACTTGCGCGCAAACGGGTAAATCGACCCAATAATGGGCAGCGGCAGAAAGGCGTATTTATAAACGATGCTGAGCGGGAAGATGTGGTCGGCGAGCGTGAAGTAGCCGCCGTGAATGCCATCGGAGAACAGCGGGTGGTGCGCGAACACCATGATGTTCTTATTCTTGTTCCGCTCGATAACCTCCTGCAGCGCAGCGTACACCTCGTCCTCGTTCTCAGCCCCGCAGGTGCGCCCGATGGGGCGGTAGGCCGGCGGCGTGAGAAACCACTGCGAGTTGAGGGCAATGAGCACCACGTCGTCCTGCACGCGCACCTCAAACGGGCCGGGGCAGCCGTCGCGCGGCAAAAAGAAATCGCCGGTGTAGCTAAAGGCCGCCGAGTCCTTCTGCATGTAGCTTTCCACAAACGCCTGCTCGCGGTTCACCTGGGCCAGGCCGCCGGGCAGGCCCTGAATCCAGTCGTGGTTGCCAGGCGTCATGTACTTCTCGCCGGGGTAGCCCCGAAACACATCGAGCTGCGTGATGAGGCGCTTCTCGGCAATCTTACGGTCGTAGGCGCCCTCCTCGGGCATGCCGTAGTTGTAGATGTTGTCGCCGAGGAATATGGTCGTGCTGTTTTTGCCGGCCTTCATCATCTGCTGACGCAGGAAGTTGAGACTGGGCTCGCCGCCTTTTTCGGGCGGAATGGGGTTGCCCACGTCGCCAATCAGGAACACGCGATAGCGGATGTTGGCCGAATCGGGGGGCAGGTTGCGCTGCCAGTTCACGCCGGCGTTGCGGTAGTTGGGCCGGCTGCGGTGCGGGTTCTGGTCCGACTCGCCGGGCGAGGGCATTTCTTTCTGGGTTTCCTTGGGTGGTTTGGGCGCTTTAGCGGGCGCAGTCGATTTGGCCGACTGCCCAAGGGCAGCCCACGGCAGGCAACAAACCAGCAGAAAAGGGAGGCGACGAAGTAGGGTCATGTAAAGAGAGATACGAAGCGGCGCGCGGCGGAACCGTTGAAGAAAAATCCCGGCCGGCAGGCCCGTTACGCAAAGCGCGGCAGTGCGGTTAGGGCAGGTATTCTAACTTCCGGCCCCGCGTTCGCGTTGAAAGCCGGCAAGCTCGCCCCCGAACCGCCGTAGCTTCGCTTATCTATGGAAGAAATTACTCCCGAATCTGCCGGAACGGACGCTACTGCGCCGGTGCCCACCCCCGGTGACGCTGCTCCCGCCGACGCGCCCCGCCCCGCCCGGCGCTCC